>JALVDQ010000055.1 GCA_027008885.1 Thiotrichaceae bacterium
CAGGTCAATTTTGCCATGATGTTTTGCGAGTTCTGTTTGCATTTTTTTGTGCATGCTTGCCAGTGTTTCCAGATCATAATAGCCACGGGCAATACCGGACTGGTTGGTTGCTACGGCGAGTTTGTATCCCGCCTGCTTTAAGCGCGCGATGGCCTGCAAACTGCCGGGGATTGGAATCCACTCTGCGGCTGATTTAATGTAGTTATCGGAATCAAAATTGATCACGCCATCACGATCCAGAATGACAAGTTGTAGCGCGTCATAATCTGTTTCAGCCTGTTTTTCTCCCATTATCGCCCTCTCAGTTTGTTTTTTAAGGCGCGTTTTTCAACATAACGGGCGCGTAATTGCCGTGCAATTGCAAACATTTCGTCAAATGGCTGATTAATACAGCTTGCATATTGCCTGATAATGATTGCCATGGTTTCATCATCTTTTGCCAGACGCACAAAATTGCCAAGGCGATCTGTCAGGCTTAATGTTTTAAATTGCATTCGGTTGACATCAACAATTTTGAATTGATAATTTTCAGGGTGTTGCTTGATGAGTATATTTCCTGGCGAATAATCGCGGTGTAAAATACCTTTTTCGTGAAGTTCATAGCTAAATTCGGCAAATTTCTGCAAGATCAGCGTCCTGTTTTTAAACTGCCTGTCAGTCAGAACGGCGCGAATTTCAAAATCTGCATCAAAATGGCGCGAAATATAATAACTTTTAAAAAGCTGGAAGTATTTTTGCTCTTCAATACAGGCGATTGCTTCAGGGCAATACTGTTCTCCAATTTTTAGGGAATAGCGATACGAGCGCTGCGCTTTTGACTGGCGGAAATAGCGGTACACAAAGCGATTAAGCAGATTGGGCTTTCTAAAGGCTTTTACGACATATTTTTTACCCGCAAATGTAACTACACGAATCTCGTTGCGTTTTTTGTGCAGTATTTGGGAAGAGCCCTGAAAATGCCGTTCAATATGTTCAGCCAGTGGCTTTAGTTCAGGATATTTTGGATTGAGTACTGTTTTCATTGGTTTTTTTGCTAAAAAGCAACTACTCCGCCTAATAATTGGCGAAGATGATAAGCAATTGATTATTCGGGACGCTGTAAATACATCCATGTAAGCTCTTAGGCAGCATCCCTGCTGCCTAAGCCCGAATAATCAATCACTTACCACCTCGCATATAAATCACCCTGAGTAGTTACGTTAAAAGATAAACAGGAGCATGACCGATTCGGGTTGTGTTGGCAGCTTTTAGTCGCTTGCCGTCCCTTGAAATAATCTGCCTGTTTTGGGTATTTATCACGGCTGAATCTAAAGACCAGCAAACTTTCAGCGTTCTCTCCGAGTTATTGTGTTGAAACAATACAGAATAATAGTCGCTGTGCTTATTTATTGAAACAAAGCTCATGTGTTGCAATTGTTGCAACATGTTTTTAAAGGCAAAAAAGGCAGGATACCTGATTAGCTCACCTTCGCGGTTATCAATTAATCCGTAACCCGGAGCAATCAGCTGATGCCAGTAAACCTGCCTTGCCACACCAGAGGCCAGTGCCAGCAAATAATAACGCACCAGAAAGCTGGCATGATCATCCAGACTCACGCATTCTTTTTCGCTGGTTGGTGCATAGGGTGCGGTGTGGCTTATTGGCCAATTGGTTTCGGTAATGATGATTTGCTTTCCGCTTTTTGGACTGAGGCGCAAAATGCTTTGTAAAAATTGCAGTTTGCCAATCAGGTTAAGCCCCATTTGAGGATTTTCCGGAGCACCCCGACGATCCACATAGAGCAGACTGCTGCATTGGTCAAAGTAGATTTTATACCTGTTAAACAGGGTGCGGATGGTAAAGTAGTATTCAAAATCAATAATGGATGAACCGAGTAAAAGCAGCTCGGGAAAACGCTGTTTTTTCAGATCATGGGCAACTTTGAAAAATGCCAGATATTCATCCATTGAAAAGAAGCCCCATTTTTTACGATTGATCGCATTGCCAATCTGAAAGCGTTTTGTCAGGGGGGAAAAGGCTTCAAAAATTTGCTCCAGTGATTGCTTTAGCAACGCCAGGTCTTCTATATGGCGTCGATCCTGTAGAATATTAACAAGCAGGTTTTTGTCTTTATAGTCCGAGGCAAATGAAACATAGGCAGGCAGATTCTGAATATCGCTTAAGGGTACGCGAATCAGCAGGTTATTGACTTGCAATTCATCTATCAAGGCTCTGCTTTGTTGCGGATTTTTATCCAGATTAATACTCATGCCAAAAAAGTCTGAGGTATCAACGTGGATTTTTTTTGCGGGAAAGATCAGGTAAAAAAGGAAGGAGACTGGGAACACAAGCAGGTTAATTGCCAGCATTTTAAGCGAATCCCGGCGTGAAGCCTTGTAAATAGACTGTTTAAACGCCTTGTCCTTAATCACTTCAGGCTGGTCTGAGTAGTAATCCCATTTAAAATGCTTCACGTTTTGTTTTTTGCCTTGCTGTTTAAAAGAAGCTTATACTACCCATCCCCCCCTTTTTTTGCATGTTTTTTAGCACACTTTGTTGGGCTTCTTGTTGGGCTTCCTGCGTCAGCCCAACCTGCTAATTAGTGATCTCAAAACAGGGGTCTCCGATTTTAAGTTCACCCTGTTTCTGGTGAATAACATTCATGCCAAAAAATACCTTGTGATCTTTTTTTCTATAGGTGGCTAATGTGGAGATTGGTTCTGTGCCACTGCGTTCGCCCGTATCCGGGTTAACCGTTGGAATAGGACAGCGGGAACAGGGTTTTACCCCGCGCATTGGAATATCACCCAGGATAAAATCTTCCCAGTGATCTTCCGCAAAAGCTTCGCAGCCACTGACGACGATATTTGGTCTGAAGCGGCGCATACTGACTGCTTGCTCCAGACGCTGGTTTAAATCCTGCAAAGAGGCTTCGGATATAAGCAGCAGGGGAAAGCCATCTGAAAATCCGGTGCGGTCTCCCGGGCTGGCATAGTCCAGGTCGCACTGGCGTACCACGTCATCCCTGATATAAACCAGATGACACTTTACCCCCAGCGCCTCTTCAAGCCATTCATCACAGTGTGAATCAACGAGATTTGCCATCACCGTATCATTCCAGATTTTGACTGGCATGGTTTTGTCGCTGGCTTCAGGAACTTGCAGGTCTTCCTTGCCGCTTTTTTGCAAGGTAAGCTGACCTGATTCGTTCAGAAGCGTTTTTATTAATGCCATTTTGGGCAAGGTTCGTTGTGAAAGAAACGCACCCTCAGGGGAAACCAGCATCCAGCGGCGATCATATTTCAAGCCCATCGGATCAAGCTGGGCACGTTGCAGTGAAATACCTGCCAGTGATTTAACCGGATAAATAAATAACCCCGAGATTCTGGATGCGATTTTTTTTTGCTGTTTCATTTTCCCTGTTCTTTCCTTGTTATTCTTCTCTATTCTCTCACATTACCAAGGTGTAATAGAGTATTAGAGCATTCTAATTTAAACTTCGATTTTTTAAACATAGTATAGCCCAACTACCATGAACCCAAAAATCACCATTATTGGTGCCGGCTTTGCCGCACTGACTGCGATTAAAGAAATTCGCAAGCATAATAAAGAGATTGATATTACACTGATTTCACCCAAAGCCGAGTTTATTTATTTGCCCAGTTTAATCTGGATTCCGTCCGGGCGAAGAACAGCAGATGATTTGCGCATTGATCTTTCCGGTTTTTTCTTCAAATGTGGCGTTAAGCATCATGCGGCTACGGTGACTGCCATCAGGGATGGTGGTCGAACGGTTGTCACAGATAACGGCGAAGTGCAAAACGATGCGCTGCTAATAGCCAGTGGCGGACGTTTTATCAAAAAGCTTCCAGGAATTGAACACGCGATTACAATTTGTGAGGGCATACCAGCCGCTGAAAAAATGCGTGACAAAATCAAGTCTATGGACGGCGGCACTATCGCACTTGGTTTTGGTGGCAATCCCAAAGAACCCTCCGCGATGCGTGGTGGTCCCATGTTTGAATTGCTGTTTGGTCTGGATACCCAATTAAGACAGGAAAAGCGCCGCGACAAGTTTAAACTGATCTTCTTTAGTCCGGCAAAAAAACCCGGCGCACGTCTTGGTGAGGGAGCCGTTAAAGGCATCTTCAGGGAAATAAAAAAGCGTGGCATAGAAACCCATCTGGGTCACAAAATGTCCCGTTTTGAAGGCGACGAAAGCAATGGCTACAAAGTGGTAACAGAAGGCGGTGAGTTTGACACCGACCTGATTATCTTTATGCCAGGCATGACAGGACCTGCATTTGCACCAAATACCGAAATGCCGCTAAGCCCCGGAGGATTGATTCAATCCAATATGCATTGCCAAATAGAAGGCTTTGAGCATTGTTATGTCGCAGGGGATGCAGGTAGCTTCCCCGGTCCGGACTGGCAACCAAAGCAGGCTCACATGGCAGACTTGCAAGCGGCCGCAGCCGTCAGAAACATGCTGGATGGACTAAACGGCAAACCTGCCACACATAGCTTCAAGTATGAACTGCTCTGTATTATTGATACCAATAAAACGGGCGTTCTGGCATTTCGCAATGAGAAACGTACTCTGGTTATTCCGCCCTTGCGCTTGTTACACTTCTCCAAGAGAGTCTTTGAATGGCTGTATTTGCGAAGTTATCGCAAATGCAGCAAATAATCCCTTTTGCGGGTCGGGTTACGCTTAGACCATCCATCTCAGGGATTCAGCTCATTATAGCGAAAGCACTCAAGTGTGTGATCATTAACCATCCCTGTTGCCTGCATAAAGGCATAACAGATGGTGCTGCCAAT
>JALVDQ010000056.1 GCA_027008885.1 Thiotrichaceae bacterium
TACAACTTGCACTTATCAGTTTACCGCCTTCTGTCTCTCTTGCGGTGGCGTAGACCTTTCCTGTCTGACCAAAGACCACATCCACATGAGTCATCTCCCCGGCTTTAACCTCTACCGGAATATC
This sequence comes from Thiotrichaceae bacterium, assembly GCA_027008885.1. Taxonomy (GTDB): domain Bacteria; phylum Pseudomonadota; class Gammaproteobacteria; order Thiotrichales; family Thiotrichaceae; genus Cocleimonas. The sequence continues at coordinate 125 of JALVDQ010000056.1, forward strand.
TTTCTTCTTGAATGCATTATAAGAACAGTTAACAGTATATTTTCCTACCGGCACCTGTCTTGCGTGGGACTTTGGATCTTTTTTCGCAGCAGAAAGAATCCAGCTGTCACTTTTATCTTCATTGTAAAGACTACAACTTGCACTTATCAGTTTACCGCCTTCTGTCTCTCTTGCGGTGGCGTAGACCTTTCCTGTCTGACCAAAGACCACATCCACATGAGTCATCTCCCCGGCTTTAACCTCTACCGGAATATCTTTTTTCTTGAATGCATTATAAGAACAGTTAACAGTATATTTTCCTACCGGCACCTGTCTTGCGTGGGACTTTGGATCTTTTTTCGTAACAGAAAGAATCCAGCTGTCACTTTTATCTTCATTGTAAAGACTACAACTTGCACTTATTAGCTTACCTCCCTCTGTCTCTCTTGCTGTAGCGTAGACTTTTCCTGTCTGCTTAAAGTAAACATAAATCTTCTTTTTCTCTTTATCTTTAATGCTAAAGCGCTTTTGCGTTTTCATGCTACTGTAGGTTGCTGTTAGCAGATAATCGCCAACAGGCAATATGCGAACGCATGCCTTGCTTTTTGTTGGAACGCACCAGGCAATCTCGTCATCCATCTTTGCTTCACCATTGATGACCGGATAGATATGCACAGAAGCTTTTATTTTTGATCCACCCTCTTGCTCTGCTGCATCTATGCTGACCTCCCCACTTTTGAGTAAAACTTTTAGCACATTTTTCCTGTCTGCTTTCAGGCTAAAGTTTTGCTCAATATTTTGTTCTATTGAGGCTCTTGTATAGTTGGCTTTTACATCCACTTTGCCAACTTTCGCATTCACTTCCGGTGCTTCATCCTGTCCCGAATACAGGGTGGTGCCATCTTGCGTTACCGTCAGTTCTATGCCCGATACATTAAGTCCGTCAGGAGACATGTTATAGCGCACAACCGGCACCAAAGTTGCTGTTTTAACAACGGGTTTTTTCTCTACCTTTTTAACAATCGTTTTCATTGCCTTGTTTAAAGCATTTGCATTCTTTGCAGAGAAATATTCTCCGCCCGTTGCATGGGCGATACAGGCTAGCTGCTCGTCGGTGTTTTTATCGACATTGAAACCAATAACATGGGTAATAAAATCTATACCCTCTTTTTCCAGTTCTTTTGCTGCACCACAGGGGTCAGGATCGCAAGTTTCTTTACCGTCGGAGATAAGAATAATGGTTGCTTTTTCCTCAGTAAATCGTAACTCTTTGGCAACTTTGCGCAAAGAACGACTAATGGGTGTTTTTCCTTTCGGCTGTATCGACATTACTGTAGATACCACTTTGTTTTTATCTACTTTTCCCGCAGGAATAAGCGATTCGATATCATTGCAATCACCTTTTTTACGATGACCATATACCGTAAGCCCAAGCTCCACATTTGGGTTCCACTCTTTAAGCATATTTTTCAAGGCTTCTTTGGCAATTTCTATCTTGGCTTTGCCGTTTATTTGCCCCCACATACTGCCACTTGCATCAAAGACAATAACTGCTTTAGAGCTATCCCCAGCCATTGCATTTGTAGACAGTGATAGCAAAACCAACATAAAGCCTAATAATACTTTTTTCATAAAACCCTCTCTTTTTTGTACTGCACTCCAACAGGCTCCTAATTCGGTAGTCTGAGGTCAATAATTTCCAGCGACTACAATTTACTCCCTGCCAATTTGTATTCTTCCGCCCAAAAATCTCCCCTTAGAGACACATCTTGTTTTGCAAATTGCTGCGTTATAAATACTTGAAAGTATTGCTCTATGCCAAAGAGAACAACTATTCTGCGTATTTACGCCTTGCTCTACAAAAGCAACGCACTCTAATTGTGAAATTCTTAACTGCGAAGAGTATAGTAAAAAATATGTAAAAAACGGGGGGATGGGTTTGTATAAACAATAATGTGCCTGCTCACCTGGAATATGTTGCACATACTCCCCGTATTCCGCGGGGCTTCATACGGGCTACCTTGCTCTATGTCAAAGAGAGTAACTATACCTCAACCTCCAACAACTGATTTTTCATAAAAAATCTGAAACTGAAGTGTCAAGATTTTATCAAGGGCTGCTTTGTGGGTCGTATACTGCAGCTTTCAATCACTAATTGAAGGTCGCAGTATATTCCGCGTATTTATGCCTTGCTCTTCACAAAAACGACGCACTCTAATTGTGAAATTCTTAACTGCGAAGAGTATAGTAAAAAATATGTAAAAAACGGGGGGGATGGGTTTGTATAAACAATAATGTGCCTGCTCACCTGGAATATGTTGCACATATTCCCCGTATTCCGCGGGGCTTCATACGGGCTACCTTGCCCGGACAGGCTCCTGGATTAACCCGTTAGTCTTGCTTGTCTTTTTTATTAATCTTGCTAAAAAATGACAGTGGTGTGTTATCACCGCTTGCCATTTTGTAAACATTTGCGTTTAAGTCCAGATTTTCTGTTGTTAATTTGTCGGATTTTTCCTGTGCTTCGCCTGTTGCAAAATTTGCTTCGGAATTCATTTTTCTGGCGGCATCTTTAACTTCTGTTTCAATATCTTTTAGTTCATCCAGCAATTTTTTGGTATCTTCTACCCTGTGATGTAAATCGGTAAACATGTCCTGAGCCGAGTCGAGTGTGTTTGAGATTTTAATGATTTTTGAATAATCCAGCACTTCAAGGTTTTTCTGCATCTGTTTGTTCAATTGCTGACTTTGCTCTTCGTGCCGTCTCATACTTTCAATATGTGTGCGACTTTCATCTATATTTGCTGCCAGTTCCTGACGCGCAAGATCAGCCACCTGAAAGCTGCTATCAAACTGTTCGTATGCCTGCTCTTCATAATTTACCAGTTCATCGGTAAATTTTTGCAGTGATTTTTCGGCATTATGCTGATACTGCTTTAAAAGTCCTACCAGCTGGGTTGATTCACGCAAGGTCTCTTCAAGCGTAACGCCAACTTTTTCCGAGATTTCAGAATGGTGATTGATCAGGTCGGCTTGCTCTTTATGCTTGAGAAGAAAATCCTGCAGCAGTTCCTGCGATAGCATTTTTTGTTCCTGCATGGATTCCAGATCCTGATCTACCTGATTCAGGCTTTTGTCCAGGTTAGACTGCACTTCCTGAATGGTTGCGATAGTATTATTTAATTGTGAGTCCCAATAAGATTGTATTTTATTCATACGAAGGCTAATGGTGTTAGTTGTTTGAATTAGTGCCTGTTCCTGCATTTTTATTTTTTTGGATGTTTCAAAAATACTTCTTGCCTGAATATCTACGTCTTTTCTTTTTTGGTTAAAAGCCTCCGAGAGCTGTTTCATGCAACCAAGTAGCTCACTTGCCTCTTCCTTCTGCCTGAAAATCTGTGAGCTTGCCTGCGTTATTTCCTTTCTGTCAGTTTCGGCACTTAATCTCATTGCCTTCAATGCTTTTCTCTCTCTGCGACCTGCCCATCTTCCCAAAAACAAAACCAGCACAGAGATAATCAACGCCGCCGAGATGATACCAAGCACAATCAGCTCTATAATTTTTGTAAGTTGTTCGCTGCTTAGCATTGCAGTGGAACCCTGTGCAGCAAGCGCATGCACATTCAGTGTTGTTGCACCTGCAAGGATTATAATCATTGTTGCTTTTAAACTAGACCATCTCATTATGCTATTGTCCCAACCTTTACTTTGTATTTAAAAATGCACTGTATTGTCATCTTGTTATCGTTTCGCACGAAATCAGATTAAGCCATGATACTACAAAATCATGGGAGGACTGATTCTTTCTGGAACTCAATGCGTAGCTGCGTAGCGTAGCCTGGTCCAGCATGGTACCACGATCTTGTCGGGTTACGCTCAGGCTAATTCGACCTGCAAAACACAGGTCCGAGCCACTACTCTTTTAATTTAATCACAAGCTGTCCTTCAGCTACATGAATATTTTCAACGCCATCCGCAAAAGATTTCCAAAAGCCCTCGTCTCCGCCAAATTCCTTGACCAGATCAACATTTTTCAGATTACCCAGCCATGCATTTGGCATGGGAACCCCCCATATACTAACACCTTTTAATTTTACGATAGGTCTGCCATTGGCAAACGCCAGTTCAGCACCAGCATTCAGTTTTAGTGTTTTGCCTCCCAGGATCGGAAGATCCGGGTCAAGCGGCATCAATACATTTACACTGGCAAGATTATCAGACAGATCAATCACCGCCTTGTCAGCCAGATCGGTATTTTTTGCCAGCATCGCATTAAGTTCTTTCTCGGTAAAACTGACTTCTCTTTTTGCGCCAGCTTCGCTGTAAGGCGTTGGTTCCAATTTATTTGGCGCAGTTTGACCCGTTGCAGAATCAGTTGTGGAACCTGTTGCAGAAAAAGTTGGCAAACCAAACTGTTTTAATTTTTTATTGAGCGTACTTTCTTCGCGGCTATTTAATTCAACGGGATCAAATTTTTTGGGGAACAAATAGTGACTTGCGATAAAAAGGGTGACAGCGACCGAAATAATTATCGTTAACAGCATAAGACCCAGTGTTTTTAAACAGCCGCCTTTTTTTTGATTTTGTTCACTCATACTTGTTAGATTCACTTAAGGTTTTTAGTTAGTTAATTAATAATACCACATAACGGATTCAGGTTATATCGGTACATAATCATCCATCCCACCTGTC
>JALVDQ010000057.1 GCA_027008885.1 Thiotrichaceae bacterium
GGCAGCTACTACCAGTTTGCCAAACGTAAATCAGAAGAACACAAAGCCTTTTTTCTTCAACGAAAACTGGATCAGGAAACTGAAACAAAAATGGAAAAAATGGCAGAGACATCACTACAACAACAAAGCCAGATAGAAGCACAGGACAAACTGGACTTTGATACCTTTCTGGAAAAATATTTTGCCGGAGAGCTTTAGAGGCAGCGCGATAGATTGAGATGAAAGTAGAGGCTGTAAAAATATGCAAAAACAGGGGGGATGGATATACATTGATAAATACCCATCCCCCCTGTTTTTTGCATATTTCTAATTCAAGTTTCAGGGTTCAAATCTATCGTTACGCAGAGGAGACATATCCGACAAGTTGTCGGGTGATATTAGCCAGTTTTAATCCCGCTTATCACGAGTCTCAGAACGACTTCTGATCCGAATAGTTGCAGACTCAATATCATAAATATAGTTACCAATCGAGCCATCCTTAATTTTCTCAACCACCTGATCAATCACATCAAACGGCACTAAAAACCATTCCTGCGGGGTGACAGGATTGCTAAAGCGATCCATGATTTCAATATTCAATTTTGCAGATTCAAAAAAACGGTGCAGGATGCTTTCCAGTTTTATTCGATTAATATTAAACAGCTCATAGGTTGCGACTATTTCAACATCTGCCATTAAAAAGGTGGGGTCTAATTTGGCGTTTGAAATTCGGGTTTCGACCTTGCTACCTGTTACGCCTATTTTATGAATCACATCGCGGTTTTCTGCTATCACAGGATGCTCTGAAAGGCTTCTTAATACATAAATTGTACCACTTTCTATATCATTATCATCGGCTAAGCCTTCAAAGAGCGGTCCGAGTGAGGCATGGGTAATTCTTCTGCCTGTTTTATCTTTGTTTAAAGCCCGTTGTAATGAACGCAGTAAAATATCACTCTCAGTTCCATTATCGTAAATTACTCTTAAACGAGCATCTTTCTGATTATTTTTATTAACAAACAATTCACCTACTTCTGCAATGTAAACCATCTGCCCCGAAAGAATAAATAAGTCGCCCTGCTCAACTTTGGCAAATCCTTTATAAGCAACAGCTTCTCTTAGCCCCGTTTTTAGCTCTTGTTGCACGCTGGCAAAGACAGGTTTGAATGAATCAAAATCTTTACATCTTGTTCGATTGGCGACCTCATCAACTACACGAACTTTCGCCCGTGTTTTTACATGCTTTAAGAACCTAACATCATTTTCTTCAGGTGGTTCAATATCCAGCTTAGCCAATAATTCAGCATTACTTTCGGGCTCGGTGTCGGTGTCTGTTTCAGCAATTTGTTCAATATCTTTTAACAAGCCTTGATGATCAAATGACTGCAACAAATCACGGCATTCCTGCTTGGCACGAATTTGCTCCAGCCTGACGGCATAAAGTCGTTCAAAAATATCATTATCTGCACTCTGTATTGGCAAACGTCCCTTTTCCTCAAAAAAAGCCTGAATCTCTTCAAAGCCTGCAATGATTCGCTCTTCTCTGGCGGTAAAAGTACGCTTTTTTTTGACCTCTACTTCAACGCCCAAATCATCCAGCAATTCTTTATTGGATTGTTCTTTATTTGCATCAGCCATTGTTTTCCTCGGCTACTTTACGCTGTAAAAAGGCAATACCTTCTGCCATTTTTCTTTCCCAGGGGTCATGGGATGTTAATTCAGGCAGGCGTCCACGCTCTGCTTTAAATTTTATAGCACGCTTTACCAAGTCTCTGGCTTCCTCTTCTGATAGCGAAATCTTTTTTGCACTAATAACCGCCGCCACCTGTTTCAAACTTTCTTCATTCATCGACTTGGCGAGAATGGCATAAGCCTCGCTAAAGGGATTAATACTATCAATCAAGTCAATATCCAGATCACGCACATCCATTGCAAACTTTCTTACGCCATCTATAAATGCCGTACTTCTTCCTGTTTCCGGGTCATTACCCTCATTAATCGCTTCCTTTGCCTGTTGGGTAATATTTAAAGCAGCGATGGCACGTTGTCTAACCGCTTCAATATCTTCTTCATCAAGATCAGGATGTTTGTCCTTGATGATTTTACCCATTTTTAACTGGGTTAATTCCTCCGGCACAAGCTCTTCATCAAACAAACCGCGTTCAAGCGAAGGCTTATCCTGCACAAAAGCAGCAACCAGCTCATTCAAATCATTTTCACAAATCCGCTGTGCTTCTTCACTCTTAGGCTCTACCAAGCCTTTGATTTCCACCTGAATCTGCCCTGTTGATTCATTAAAGCCAATATTATTTGCATCAGGCTGATAGCCTTCCTCACCATAATCATAATCTGCAACAGACTGATTTTCCTTATGTTTGGGTCGAAAACTAAATTTTGGTGCAAGCACCTGCTCCATTAAAAGACTGGCGGCAATCGCTTTCAAGGTATCATTTACCGCATCAATCACCGTTTCCTCCGATGCATCAGGTTCGGCAATCAAATTGGTAAAGCGTGCATGTGTTTTACCCTTGGCATCACGGGTTGTCCGCCCGATAATTTGAATGATCTCGGTCAGGCTGGAGCGATAGCCCACTGTTAAGGCATGTTCACACCACACCCAATCAAAACCTTCCTTTGCCATGCCCAGGGCAATAATAATATCGACATAATCACGGTTACTCTTGATTTCAGGGCTTTTCAAAGCAGCCGAGACTTTATCGCGTTTGCTATCATCATCAACTAAATCGGCAATTTTAAGCACCTTGCCATCGGCTATTTTTACCCGATGGAAGCCTGTTTTGGGATCAGTCCCCTGCCATTCTCCCAAGGTATCAATAATATGCTCGACTTCTTTTATTTTATCCTTGGTGCTTTCCCGTGAATTGACATTAGGAATATGGATAATGGTTTTCTCATTGGTATCCAGCACATTTAGGATTTCATCCGCATACGAGCCTGAGTAAAAATAATAGCCAATATTCAGTGTCTTAAGATACTCATAGCCATTAAGCTGTTCATAATAGGTATAAGTCACCGTTTCAAATTTGCTCTCATCTTCAGGAGCAAGTACCGCCTCGGCATCCCCTCTAAAATAAGAACCCGTCATCGCCACAATATGCACCTTGTTACGAGCGATTAACTCACCTAATTGAGCACCCAATTTATTATCAGGATTAGCACTCACATGATGAAACTCATCCACCGCAATCAGACAGTTATCAAATGCCTCAACACCAAAACGCTCAACGGCAAATCGAAAGGTCGCGTGGGTACACACCAGAATATGCTCATCACTGTTTAAAAACGACTGCACAGAGCTAACCTTGCCGCCATCCTCCCCAGGTGCATTACATAAATTCCATTTAGGCTCGACCTCCCAATCTGTCCAAAAACCAAACTCGCTTAATGGCTCATTATTAAAACTGGCACCAATGGATTTTTCAGGGACTAAAATAATCGCCTTGGTCAAGCCTTGATTTTCCAGCTTATCCAGAGCAATAAACATCAAAGCACGGCTTTTACCCGAAGCAGGCGGTGATTTAATCAGTAAATATTGCTCACCACGTTTGTCATAAACCGCCTCCTGCATAGGACGCATACCCAACTCATTAGAGCTTTTTGAGCGACCATTGCAAGCGTAGTTGACGGAAACTGAGGGGATAGATTTGGGATTACTCATGGTTTTTATCTTGAATCAGTGCAAATTGAATAATATTGTCACCTAAGCGAATTCCCTTACTTTGCATTCTGTTCACTGCCTGCACTAATGAAAAATCACTTTCTAACTCCCGCTTATAACGAGCCAGAATACCCATTGAACCTGTCAAAGTAAGAGCATTCATTCGAGCAATCCGCCTGCCGATAGTTTCATCAATGCAAACTGTTTCAATCTGTTGATCAAGTGCTAATTGAATAACTGCGGCTTCACCTTTATCCAGAGAGTTACTAAGGTATGATGAAATGGCGGTGGGGTGTTGTGCTACTTCTAAAAAATCAGCCGCCTCAAATGCTTTTATACCAAAATTGCTAGAGCCTCCTGTTAATATTTCATCACTGACTTCTTTCGGAACTTTAACTGATTGGTACAAATGTCTTAAAGGTTCAAGCGAATCCCAGGCTGCTACCAAGGCAATCAATGGACTAGTATTGGTAACGATAGTTTTATTCTTCTTATCAGGCATTGTTAAGATCAGACTCCAGTTCATCCATATCTAAATCCTGCATGGGTACGCCATATTGGTTTAGGATCATCAAAAAAGGAACACGCTCCATACCTGCTAATTGTGCAGCCATACCAGAAGAGAGCCTTTTCATTTCAAATAGTTTGACAGCCATCGCCAGACGAGCTTCCTGCTCAAAGTCATCAGGTGTAGTTTGTAATGCATCAGGAAAATGCACGGGGTATTCAACAGTTATTGATGAATTTTGCATAAGACACCTCTATTATCTAAAAAATGAGCGAAATCATATTAAAAGTATACCACTTAGATTTCTGTCCTTGCGTAGAATGTTTTCAGTAACTATCTGGTTTATGGGGCTTTGCGACATAGCTTCCCTGCTGCCGAAGCCAGACTAATCAAAAACTTTCTGCCTCATATATCATTTCATTGAGTAGTTGCTTTATTTTTTAGTTTTTTCTCAAGCTCTTCCAGTTCACGAATATCCTGAGCATCTGCTTCTATTGCTTCTTGTTGTCGGCGTTTTTGGTCGAAATCAGCATAGCGTTCATTGGCGATGCGTTTCATATTCTCATGGCTGACTGAGCCTACTCCTTTTAAAACGGCTTGGTCATTGAATTCCAGCATACGGTCGA
>JALVDQ010000058.1 GCA_027008885.1 Thiotrichaceae bacterium
TTTGCCACTCTGTATAATCGAACGGCTGCCTGAGTATTAAAGTAATAAAACGTTCCGCCTGAACCTCACCCAAAGAGCTAATTAAAGCTTCAAGACCCTGTCGTTTTATTTCATTGTCTGTCATTACTTTTCCCATTTTAAAGCACCTTGATATATTCTGTAGGATTCAAAGTTTCTATCATTTTACTTCTATTAAGAGATGCAAGTAACTTATTATCTGTTGTTAAGAAATATCACAATTTAAGCCGATCTTTGCGTGCAAACAGGCGCCTGAAAGATTAACATAGCGCCTCTTTTCTCAAGCTAAAAAAACGAATAAATGTCATCAGGGCTAAATCCACAACAACAGGCTGCGGTTGAGCATATTGGCTCTCCCCTGCTCGTTCTGGCGGGCGCGGGCAGTGGCAAGACTCGCGTGATCACACAGAAAATTGCGTGGCTGATTCGCAAGGCTGGGGTGAATCCCAAAAATATTGCTGCCATCACCTTTACCAATAAAGCATCACGCGAAATGAAACAGCGTGTGAGTGATATTTTAAGCGCCGATGAAACCCGTGGCTTGTCGGTTTCGACCTTTCACACGCTGGGTTTAAACATCATTCGCAAAGAATATAAAACGCTGGGTTACAAGGCAGGCTTCACTATTTTTGATGCGCAGGATAGCAGCACCATCCTCAAGGAATTGACCTTTAGTGAACTCGCAGAATCAGAGGCAGAAGAAAATAATGAGGATGCCCGCTGGATAATTTCACGCTGGAAAAATGACTTTATTAGCCCTGAAAAAGCCTTTGAAGTCGCCAAAACGCAACATGAAGTGCATGTTGCCAAACTATACCGCGCCTATCAGCGTCAGCTTAAAGCCTATAATGCGATTGATTTTGACGACCTGATTTTACTGCCCCTGCAATTATTCAAAAGCCATCCAGACATCCTGAAAAACTGGCAAAACAGGTTCCGTTATTTGCTCGTGGATGAATATCAGGACACCAATACCTGCCAGTATGAACTGGTCAAATTATTGGCGGGCGCGCGCAAAGAACTCACCGTGGTGGGTGACGATGACCAGTCCATTTATGCCTGGCGTGGCGCCAAACCTGAAAATATCGCCCAGTTGCAACGAGATTATCCCAACCTGAAACTGGTTAAACTGGAACAGAATTACCGCTCTACCTCGCGCATTCTGGAAAGTGCCAACCAGCTTATTTCAAATAATCCGCATCTGTTTGAGAAAAAACTCTGGAGCGCGTTGGGTGAAGGCGAACGAATCCGCATTATTCCCTGCAAAAACGCCGAACACGAAGTTGAAACAGTGATTGGCGAAATCATGAAATACGCCTTTCGTGACAAGGCACAATACGGTGAAATGGCGATTTTATACCGCAGCAATCACCAAAGTCGGCTGTTTGAGCGTTATCTGCGCAGCAATAATATTGCCTACAAAATCAGCGGTGGCACATCCTTTTTTGAACGCGCCGAAGTCAAGGATATACTCGCCTATCTGCGCCTGTTGGGAAATACCGCAGATGATGCCGCTTTTTTGCGCGTAATAAATACACCCAAACGCTCTATCGGTGCCAGCACCCTGGAAAAACTTGGCAATTACGCCAATGAACGTCATATCAGCCTGTTTGCAGCCAGTCAGGAAATGGGCTTTGCACAGCGCGTTTCACAAAAAGCAGCGGCACGAGTAAAACACTTTATCTTCTGGATGAATGAACTGATGCAGGCGAGTCAGGATATGACACCACACGCACTGGTTGAAAAAATTGTGACTGAAACGGCTTATGAAGACTGGCTGCTAAATATTTCCAGCTCAGAAAAACAGGCACAAATGCGCATGGCAAATGTGCAGGAAATTATCGACTGGACACGCCGACTTTATGAAGATGGCGAAGGCAAGGAAACCCTTGCCGAAATTATCGCCCACATGTGTTTAATGGATTTATTGGAACGCAATCAGGAAGAAGCCGAAGAAAACGCCATTAGCCTGATGACACTGCACACTGCCAAAGGGCTGGAATTTCCCTATGTCTTTATAATTGGTGCCGAAGAAGAAATATTGCCCCATGCCAACAGCCTCGAAGACGATGGACTGGAAGAAGAACGGCGCTTGGCTTATGTTGGCATCACCCGCGCACAACGCCATCTCACCATTACCTTTGCCAAAAACCGAACACGCTTTGGTGAGAAAATAGTGTGTGAACCGAGTCGCTTTCTCGAAGAACTACCCGCAGAACATATCGAATGGGCAGACAAGGAAAACCGCTCACCCGAACAAATGCAGGAAACCGCGCAATCGTATATCAATAATTTGCAGGATATGCTGGATGATTTGTGATTGGTGACATGTTTTTTTGTAGCCTGATGAAAAGGTCTCCTCTCCCTATATCGGCAAGGTTGGCAAGCCAAGCTCTTTCAAAAAATCATTATGCGTATTAGTGGCTTCAATAATCTCTTTTTCCAGATCATGTAAATCTTTATTAACCTGCTGTATATCTATCCTTGGCTCTGGCTTTGCGGTGCTGACATAGCGGGAGATATTGAGGTTGTAGTCATTCTTCTCAATTTCTTCCATTGATACCCGTCTGGCATAACGCTCTTCTTCCTTGCGGTATTGGTAGGTATCGACAATTTTATCAATATGCTCAGGTAAAAGCCGGTTTTGACGCTTGCCTTTTTCAAAATTTTCTTCATCGCTGGCATTGATAAATAACACGTCATCCGGCTTTTTGCAGCGTTTTAAAACCAGAATACACACTGGAATACCCGTTGAGAAAAATAAATTGGCAGGCAAGCCGATAACGGTGTCAATATGCCCGTCTTTTAACAACTTGGTGCGGATGCGCGCTTCTGCGCCACCACGAAACAAAACACCATGAGGCAAAATAATCGCCATTACGCCACTATCACTCAAAAAATGAAAACCGTGTAGCAGAAAAGCAAAATCAGCGGCGGACTTGGGTGCAAGCCCATAGTTTTTAAAGCGAAAATCTTCGCTCATAACTTCTGAGGGTTGCCAGCGATAGCTAAACGGTGGATTGGCAACCACAGCATCGAATTGCATTTTTTTGGCGGGATTCATTTCATTAAGAATATCCCAGTCATTTTTTAATGAATCACCATGATAGATTTCAAATTCGCTATCTTTTAAACCGTGCAGCAGCATATTCATACGGGCGAGGTTATAGGTGGTAATATTTTTCTCCTGTCCGTATATTTGGCTAATGCCATGTGCACCGATTTGCTTGCGTACATTCAATAACAACGAGCCAGAACCACAAGCAAAATCCAGCACCTTGTTCAGTTTTTTCTTTGGTCCTGTTTTTGGCTTCTGAGAATCCAGCGTTACAATGCGGGATAAAATCGTGGAAATTTGCTGCGGCGTATAAAACTCACCTGCTTTTTTGCCCGAACCTGCGGCAAACTGCCCAATTAGGTATTCGTAGGCATCGCCAAGAATATCGGTATCGGTACTGAACTCGGCAATTCCATCGCCAATCTTTTTAATAATTGTGCATAATTTTTCATTGCGGGCTTTTTGTGTTTTACCCAGCTTTTCAGAATAGAGGTTAATTTCAGAGAACAAGCCCTGAAAACTGCTATCAAAAGAGCGTTCCTCGATATACTTAAAACCATTATCAAGTGTTATCAATAAATCATCATGCTGGGTGCGCGCCATTTCATAAATGCTGCTCCACAGATATTGCGGCTCAATCACATAATGCACCTTGAGACGCATCTGTTGCTCAAAATCCGCAATATCTTCGGTATTTTCCTCATACCAGATTGCAAGAGGCGCACGGTTATCGTCCTCATCAGGTGTGGGATAATCCCGCCCCAGCTCTTTCTTGGCTGACGCTTCATAGTTATCAGAGAGATAACGCAAAAATAAAAATGACAGCATATAATCGCGAAAATCATCGGCATTCATAGCACCGCGTAACTGATCAGCGATATTCCAGAGGGTTTTACCGAGTTGGTTGAGTTCTTCTTGAGTCATTCAGCATCCTCTCCTGTAATTTCTGGAAATAATTCAGGATTAAATTCGTAGTCAGCCATAAACTTACCCAATATATTTATAAAGTGTTGTTTATTTTCCTCAATCATTTCTGTGGGTTCAAAATGTGAATATCCACCGTGATTTAGGAGTTGAATTATTCGATGATGTAAAATCCCATCGGGATCATCTGCATCACGTTTAATAAAGTCAGAAAGATTATTAAAGCCGTGAAAACTTGCCGCCTTTTCCATGATGTTTCTAAGCATACTAAAATGATAGGTGTATAACTCATTACGCTTTGCAGCTTTTCTTAATAACTTCAAAGTAGCTACATGGTGAAAGTAAGGTGTATCAGCCGTATTTTTTAGGGAGTATTTCACCATACCATCATGACTACATAGCATGAACTTCAGGGCTCTTTTTAATTCATTGCATAACACGTTAAAGAAAAGTGCATGATGTGAAGATATAACAGTTTTGATATTTCCATCAGATGATTTAAGTAATTGTGCAAGATGGCTGGCTACAGCAATAGCATGATTATCATCTAATGAGGAAATCGGATCATCAATATAGAAGTATTTTACCCATGTATACGCTTCTTGCTTATCTATTGCTAACTGAGCAACAGCGAGAAAGAAACACCATGTGAAAATATTTTCTTCACCCCTTGAAATTTTGATTGGTAAGGGATTGTTGTCTGAATCTCTCTCACGGAAGAAGATAATTTCCCTCTCCTCGTAATCAATATCAAAGATAAAATCAGCGTAACGTTCTAACAATGAGCCAATG
>JALVDQ010000059.1 GCA_027008885.1 Thiotrichaceae bacterium
CTGAGAACCAGAAATTGACTGCAAATCCCACAATCATCATAATCTGAGCTTATCAAGTTCGTTAAATAGAGTGGCTATTCGCCTCTCTTGATAAACTCACCTTATAATAATTCTGAAATTTTCGTTTCAATCCCAGTTCTCAGACAGCCTCCTAGCAGATTTGATAGCCAGGGGGCACCTTAAATATAAAGTATCTGCAAGCTAAAACCATGGTTGAAGTTTTAATCTTAACCTTAAGATCAACCTAAACAGAATTTAATCGAGATGTCCTCAAAAGAATCTTGTTTTGATATATACTAACCCCATTATCCCATCATTTAAACACTGAATCAGTGAATCTGTATTTTTGATTCAGACAAAAGCCGATAAATAAGTATTTTGGAGCCTGATTACAAGCTATGAATTATCAACATATTAAAATTCCAGAGACTGGAGAAAAAATCACAACGAATAAAGATTTTTCTTTAAATGTTCCTGATCAACCGCTTATTCCCTATATTGAAGGGGACGGTATCGGTGTAGATATTTCACCTGTTATGAAAAAAGTGATTGATGCGGCAGTAGAAAAAGCTTACAACGGCAAAAAACAGATTCAGTGGATGGAGATATTTGCCGGAGAAAAGGCAACCAAGGTATACGGTTCTGATGTCTGGTTACCTGAAGAAACAATGCATGCACTCAAGGAATTTGTCGTTTCGATCAAGGGTCCCCTGACAACCCCGGTGGGAGGCGGTATTCGTTCGTTAAATGTTACCATGCGTCAAGAACTGGATTTGTATACCTGTTTACGTCCTGTACGATACTACGCAGGAACTCCGAGCCCCTTATGTGAGCCGGAAAAAACCGATATGGTCATTTTTCGTGAAAACTCGGAAGACATTTATGCAGGCATTGAGTGGGAAAGTGAATCAGACGAAGTTAAAAAACTGATTTCATTTTTACAGGATGAAATGGGCGTAAACAAAATTCGTTTTCCGGAAACATCCGGATTAGGTATTAAACCCGTATCCAGAGAAGGAACTGAAAGACTGGTACGCAAGGCACTCCAGTACGCGATTGATAATGACAAGCCCAGCCTGACTCTGGTGCATAAAGGCAATATCATGAAATTTACCGAAGGCAGCTTTAAACAATGGGGCTATGACCTGGCAAGAAATGAATTTGGCGCAACAGAGCTCGATGGTGGTCCGTGGTTGTCCTTTAATAATCCGAAGACAGGCAATCCGGTAATTATCAAGGATGTCATTGCAGATGCCTTCTTGCAGAATATCCTGTTACACCCGACAGATTATGATGTTATTGCGACATTGAATTTGAATGGCGATTATATCTCTGATGCGCTCGCAGCGCAGGTAGGTGGAATTGGCATCGCTCCGGGTGCAAATATGTCAGATACGATTGCTTTATTTGAGGCAACTCATGGAACTGCGCCACAGATTGCTGGTCAAAATAAAGCAAACCCGGGCTCAATTATTCTCTCGGCAGAAATGATGTTGCGTCATCTTGGCTGGACGGATGCCGCTGATCTTGTGGTTAAGGCACTTGCCGGGGCTATTCAGGCAAAAAAAGTGACTTTTGACTTTGCTGATCAAATGGATGATGCAGTAGAAGTAAGCTGTTCTGAGTTTGGAGATCAGATGATCTCTCATATGTAAGGTGTGCTGATGATTAACTCTTTAATAACCGAGATAAAAGCGACTGAGATAAAAACAACCATGATAGCAATGGCTACAATAAAAAACCACTCAGGGGATGAAACTGACCAGGATACCGCACTGGTGGTACAGGAAGCCCGCCCAATAGTAGAAGAACCAAAACGATATAAGGTTATACTTCTCAATGATGACTTTACCCCAATGGAATTTGTGGTTGAAGTGTTAAAGGAATTTTTTAATATGGATGAAGAGACAGCAACCAGAATCATGCTGAATGTTCATACAAAAGGTAAGGGGGTCTGTGGTATCTTCTCAAAAGATATTGCTGAAACCAAGGTTGCCATAGTCAACGAATTTGCGAGGGAAAATCAACACCCCTTGCTTTGCACCATGGAACAGGCATAAGCTGTTGTTGCCTTGCTTGATGGTAAGTCGCATACTGATACAGTTCGGTATGAAAAGTAGGTTGAAAGGGTTTAAACAGGAGGTACTAAATGTTAAGTACAGAAGTCGAATATTCAATAAATAAATTATTCAAGGATGCACGAGACAAGCGCCATGAATTTGTGACGGTAGAACATTTGTTACTTTCTATGACTAATAATCCGTCGGCTGGCAAGGCATTGAGAGCCTGTGGTGTTAACATAGCGGTATTACAGGCAGAACTCGAAAGCTATATCGAAGAAAATACACCATTGCTGGCCGAAGATGACCAAAGGGAAACACAACCCACACTTGGTTTTCAGCGGGTCATTCAACGTGCGGTCTACCATGTGCAAGCCTCCGGAAAAGGTGAAGTTACCGGAGAAAATATATTGGTAGCAATCTTTGGTGAGCCAGAATCCCATGCAGTGTTTTATATGGCTAAACAGGATATGTCACGGCTTGATCTGGTTAACTATGTTTCTCATAATATTCATAAAGACGAAGCCATGCTGTCAGACTTTTCCCTGGAAGAAAACGATGATGAAAGCGACTCGCAGGAAGATATAAACAGCACTGAAGAAACAGAAGCTGCCGAAACCAAACAAACACCACTGGAGCGTTTTGCAACAAACCTAAACCAGTCCGCAGCAGAAGGCAAAATAGACCCCCTCATAGGTCGGGAGCTTGAGGTTGAGCGTACTGTGCAGGTGCTATGCCGTCGCAGAAAAAACAACCCTTTGCTTGTCGGTGAATCGGGTGTTGGAAAAACCGCAATAGTTGAGGGGCTGGCAAAACGTATCGTTGATAATGAAGTGCCTGAAGTTCTTGCAGAAGCTGTGATCTATTCACTTGATTTGGGTGGATTAGTTGCTGGCACAAAATATCGTGGGGATTTCGAAAAGCGCCTTAAGGGAGTTTTAAACCAGATCAAAAAAGAAGAACATGCGATTCTTTTTATTGACGAAATTCACGTTATGATAGGTGCAGGTGCGACATCAGGTGGTACCATGGACGCATCCAACCTGCTAAAGCCGATGCTTGCCAATGGTGAATTAAAATGTATTGGTTCCACCACTTTCCAGGAATATCACAGTATTTTTGAGAAAGAACGTGCTTTGGCGCGCCGCTTCCAGAAAATTGACATCAAGGAACCTTCAATCAATGAGACAATCCAGATTTTAAAAGGTCTGAAATCCCGCTTTGAAGAACACCACGATGTGACCTACACCATGCCGGCTCTGGAATCTGCGGTAAAATTATCAGAAAGATATATAACAGACCGCTTTTTGCCCGATAAGGCAATTGATGTGATTGATGAGGCAGGCGCAAACCGTCAGCTAGAACCAAAGAAAACCCGCAAGAAGAAAATAACGGTCAGTGATGTCGAGGCAATCGTTTCAAAAATTGCCCGCGTACCACCAAAGACGGTTTCCACCTCAGATATGGAAGTATTGCGTAATCTTGATCTAAACCTTAAACGGGTTGTATTTGGCCAGGATATGGCAATTGACCAACTGGTAACCGCAGTGAAAATGGCACGTTCGGGTCTTCGTGATGATTCAAAACCAATCGGTTCCTTTGTCTTTGCAGGACCTACCGGAGTCGGTAAAACAGAAGTTACCAAACAGCTTGCAGAAATCATGGGAATCGAGCTAATCCGCTTTGATATGTCTGAATACATGGAAAGACATACTGTTTCAAGGCTAATAGGCGCGCCTCCCGGATATGTTGGTTTTGATGATGGCGGTCTGTTGACCGATGCAGTCAATAAAAACCCACATGCCGTATTACTTCTGGACGAGATTGAGAAAGCGCATCCTGATGTATTTAATCTGCTTTTACAGGTAATGGATAATGGTAGCTTGACAGACAGCACAGGTCGGAATGTTGATTTCAGAAATGTCATTTTGGTAATGACCAGTAATGCAGGTGCTGAAAATATTAACCGCAGCTCAATGGGTTTCACCAGGCAGGACCATTCGCTTGATACAATGAAAGCCATCGAAAAAGTCTTTACGCCCGAGTTCCGTAACCGTCTGGACGGTGTCATCCAGTTTAAGCCACTGGACGAAAAAGTGATTATCAATATTGTTGACAAGTTCCTGATTCGTCTTGAAGACCAGTTGCTTGAAAAGAAAGTCACCATGATCGTCGATGACAAGGCAAAGCGCTGGCTGGCAAAAACAGGTTATGACGTTCTCATGGGCGCTCGCCCAATGGAACGCCTTATCCAGGAACAGCTAAAACGACCACTGGCAGACGAACTCCTTTTTGGCAAGTTAAAACAGGGCGGAGTTGTTCGTATCAGCGAACAGAAAGATGAATTGGTCTTGTCTTTTGAAGATAAACTTGTTCCTGCCTAATCCAGCCTGCGCGAGTGTGTCAGGGGACAGAGGACAGATCCGTAGGTCGGGTTAGCCCCAGCGTAACCCGACAAGAGCGTGGCATTATGTTGGATTACGCTACGTTAATCCAGTCTGCACATTGAGATTTGCAGAATCGGTGAAGTTTATGCAACCGACCAGATTCAAGCTTCGATGGTTGGTTTCGCACGGCTGCACCAACCCTACGCAACTCAACACACTACGCGAAAATATGCAAAAACAGGGGGGATGGGTATCAGAAGACAGAAGACAGATTCGTAGGTCGGATTAGCTCCAGCGTAATCCGACAAAATCATAGCACTATGTTGGATTAC
>JALVDQ010000060.1 GCA_027008885.1 Thiotrichaceae bacterium
CGAATTGTCAGCATATCCAGAATTGCCTGTGTGGGATGCGCGTGGCGACCATCACCTGCATTCAATACGCTAATGTGCGGAGCGCAATAGCGCGCTATAAAGTTTGCAGCTCCACTGCTGGAGTGACGCACTACAAACATGTCACAGCCCATGGCTTCCAGATTGCGGATGGTGTCCAGCAGGCTTTCTCCCTTGGTGGTGGAAGAGGTGCGAATATCCATATTCACCAGATCAGCCGAGAGGCGCTTGGCTGCCAGTTCAAAGGTGGTGCGGGTGCGAGTTGAATTTTCAAAAAACAGGTTCATTACTGTTTTGCCCCGTAACAGCGGGGCTTGCACCTGTGCCTTGTCGGGCAGTGAGACAAATTGCTGGCTGCGATCCAGAATTTCTTCGAGTAATAACGGCGGGATACCCTCAATCGTGAGGAAATGTTTAAGCTTGCCATCAGCAGTGAATTGCATGGATGATGGCAGTGAACCAGGTGTCATGGTTTTGCCATGAGTTTCTGGTGGATTGGGTGAGTCAGTTTTTCTCACGATTTATTATGCTTAACTCCAGTTTGTTTTTATCGTTGCCTGTTGCGTTGTTTTCGCCAGGGGTGTTGCTGAGCTGAAAATAATGGTTTGCATCCAGTTTTTTCTTCAGACCGACAACCTGTGCCTCAATTGGTAGCTCGCGCCCACCGCGGTCAATCAGCACAGCCAATGTTATGCTGGCAGGGCGACCAAAGTCAAACAGCTCATTCATGGCAGCTCTAATGGTGCGACCAGTATACAGTACATCATCGACCAGGATAATATGTTTGTTTTCGATACTGAAAGGTAATTTTGACGGTTTTATCTGTGGATGTAAACCGATGCGACTAAAATCATCACGGTAAAAACTGATATTTAGTTTTCCCAGTGGCTCGCTGATATTAAGTGCTTGATACAGGCGTTGCGCAATCCATACGCCTGCGGTATGTATGCCGACCATGACGGGATCATCCAGTTTTCTTTGTTGCAACAGTGTTTGCAGGTCTTGTGTCATGCCTGACAAGAGTTCATCAACATTATAGTTATTATTTTCCTGGGTCATTTTTATTCTCGTTGTTTGTTGTTGCTCTGTGTTTGTTTTTCTGTGTTTATTAGTCTACCTGTAGCCCTGCCGGGTCATCCAGTTTTCGAGGATGATGCTAGCGGCTATTTTGTCTACTTCTTCCTTGCTTACCTTTTTTTTGCGACCACTTTGGCGAAGCTGCTTCAAGCGCCCTGCTGCTTCAATCGAGGTAAATTGCTCGTTTTCCTGATCAACAGGCAGGCTATAACGCCCGTTTAGCTGATTGCAAAAGCGTTCAATGCGTTTCTTTAGTGGGTTTTCACTGCCATCAAGTTCAGTTGGCATACCAACGACGAGTTGCTCAGGCTTCCAGATTTCAAATAATCGGCTGATGCCCTGCCAGTCTGGTTTCTGATCCTGGCTTAACAGGGTGCATTCTGGCGAAGCACTGCCTGTCAGGGTATTTCCTACTGCGACACCTGTGCGTTTAAGTCCAAAATCGAATGCGATTACCGTTGCCATTGTTGGTTGGTTGCCGTTAATGATATAAGGAGTATACCCATCCCCCTGTTTTTTTATATATTTTTATCGTAGTGTGTTGAGGAACGAAACACGGGCTACAGCATATCTAAATATGGTGCCACGATCTGTCGGGTTACGCTTAGGCTAAGCCGACCCACGAACTGTCCTCTGTCCTCTGACAACCCATCCCCCCTGTTTTTTATATATTTTTAGTCATGCCCGGCAATATCACTGATAAAGCCCAGGTCTATGCCCATTTTACCCACTGCATCGCTCCAGCGTTTTTCATAGGGAGTATTAAAAATTATTTTTTTGTCTGCATCACAGTTTAACCAGGCATTGCTTTTAATTTCATTGACGATTTGCTCGGGTCCCCAGCTTGCACAACCCAGTATCAGTAGAAAATTGTCTGGTCCCTCACCGCTGGCAATATCCAGTAAAATATCGCGTGAGGCGGTTACCGAAAGGTTCTGACCTATGGGCAGGGTACTTTCCCATTGTTGGTCTGTGTCGTGAATGACAAAGCCCTGTTCCTGCTGCAAGGGACCACCACGCAAGGCTCTTACTCCCTTAATCGCCTGATTGTCGGTGGGAATATCTAACTGCTCAAACAGTTCTTCGAGTGTAACCTGTATTGGACGGTTGATGGTGAGACCAAAACAGCCATTGCTGTCATGCTGGCAAATGAGTGTCACGGTGCGCTCAAAATTTGGATCACCCATAGCAGGCATGGCAATTAATAACTGACTTTGCAGAAAGTTATTCTCTGTTTCCTGCTGCAAGTCAGCACCTGCACCGGAAGTTATATCCGCTTTTTCGGCTGTGACTGCTTTGTAGCTGTATTCTTTATCGTCCATTATTGTCCAGTATCATCCATTACCAATATGGTTATACATCCTATTTGAGTCTATTTTGAGTAAAACCTGCCGCTATTATCATCGCCCTTATGAAAAACAATGGTACGGGTAATATTTAAACGGTCGTACTTCTCACGAATTTCTGCTGGCAACGGTTTATATGGTGAAGCCAGTTTAACAATTTTCAAGGCGGCATCGTCCAGAATTTTGGAACCTGATGAGGTTGATATTTCAATTTCAACCACATTGCCATTTCGATCCATTGTCGCGTTTAGTATAAGTGTACCACTTAAACTTAATTCTAGTGCTTTTTTAGGAAAATTTATATTACCAATTCGTTCCAGTTTCTTTGACCAGCTTAAAATGTATTCTGCCTCGACAGAGCTTTTGGCTGATAATGAATCAATAAAGTGTATGCGGGGTCTTTTCGCAAAACGCTCTTCTTGCTGGCTCATTTCCGCCATTAATTTGCGGATTTCTTCGGTTTGTTCAGAGTTGTCAACGATGGTTGTCATCTCTTCTTCCTGGGGTTGCTCCTCAGGACGTTTTTCAACCTGTTTGCTGGTTTTGCCTTTGGTGGTCAAAATTTGCGGATTCGGCTTGGGTGTGACTTGTTTTACTGTTTTTTCAGAGGTAAACAGCTCATCTCCATTTTTCTGATTTTCTTCTTCTGCCGCAAAAGGACTTTTAAGCTGGCTCTTTTTGTCCAGACTGCCGCTACCCACCTGATTGCTATTGGCAAAAAAATCAGCATTTTTAGGCGCATCGACAGCTTGTGGGGTCACCATGGTAACATCAAACACAGGCGATTTAGGTGCTTTTGGCGGAACCGGCGGAGTGAAATTCATGGCAAAAATTCCCGCATGAAGAAGCAGCGAGAAAGGCAGGGTAAAGACCAGAGGGTCATGACCGAATATTTTAATGGAAGATGACATATATTTTTTATTACTTGTTGTGTTTACCTGAATCCGTAATTGGTACACGGTGACTGTTATAAAGCAAGTAATCTGAGCAGTTACAGACCGCCCTGATTATATCATAAAAACTTGAATTCAGGATGAACAACTCATGTGAACCAAGACAAAAAACACTTGAGCCTATTCCTTCTGCTAAAAATTTTTGTCAAAATCCTGCATCCTTTTTCCACTTGCTTCGTCTACTGCCATAACTGAATCACAAACAGAGTTAAAAACATGAGTGAAATGACAATCAATAAGCCAAATAATAAAGACTCCAAGCTAATGTACTGGCTAGTCGGTATTCCTGTGGCAGTAATCATCTGGTTTTTCCTTTATTCGCAACTGGATAATTTTGCCAATTTTATTTTATCCCTGACAGGCTTAACCCGTGATACCCATCTCGGCGAGTCGATTCATTTCTTCTTTTACGACACGCCAAAAGTGATGCTGCTATTAGTCGGTGTGGTCTTTTTTATGGGCATTATCCAGACCTTTTTCTCGCCAGAGAAAACCCGTGCCGTGTTATCGGGTAAAAAACTCGGTGTGGGCAATACCATGGCGGCACTTTTAGGTATTGTGACTCCTTTTTGCTCCTGCTCTGCTGTGCCTTTGTTTATTGGCTTTTTATCCGCAGGTGTGCCCTTGGGCGTGACATTTTCATTTTTGATTTCTGCACCTATGGTGAATGAAATTGCACTGGGTTTGCTATTTGCCATGTTTGGCTGGAAGGTGGCTGCGCTGTATCTGGTACTCGGTTTAAGTATTGCGATTTTTGCTGGCATGGTGATTGGCAAGCTGGGTATGGAAAAATACCTGCAAGATTGGGTTCGTGATATTCATACCGGCGCGGCATTACCAGCCGATACCACCCAATTTAGCTGGGTGGATCGCTTTAATGAAGGCTGGAAGCACGTTAAGGAAATTGTGCTTAAAGTCTGGATTTATATTGTGATCGGTATCACCGTTGGCGCTGCGATTCATGGCTTTGTACCCGAAGATTTTATGGCATCTTTTATGGGCAAAGAAGCCTGGTGGTCAGTGCCAGCATCGGTGGTGATGGGTGTTCCAATGTATACCAATGCAGCTGGCGTGATTCCTGTTGTTGAAGCCTTAATGGACAAAGGCGCATCCTTAGGTACAACACTTGCCTTTATGATGAGCGTGATCGCGCTGTCATTGCCTGAAATTCTGATTTTAAGAAAAGTCTTGAAAATGCCATTGATTGCTACTTTTGTTGGTGTCGTTGCTACGGGCATTTTGATTGTGGGTTATGTCTTTAACGCGGTGCTTTAAACCATGCCTACTCCTTTTTTAGAAAAGCTTAACAGTAAGTTCTACGGTGTTTTAAGCTGGGATCAATTAGATCAAATATGGCAGACGCTAGAAACAGGTGAACA
>JALVDQ010000061.1 GCA_027008885.1 Thiotrichaceae bacterium
TGAAGCGCCTGTCTGGTGGTTTGGTGGCGGTTATGATTTGACCCCTTATTATGGCTTTGAAGAGGATTGCATAAACTGGCACAAAACAGCCCGGCAAGCCTGTGAGCCCTTTGGCGAGGATGTTTACCCGCGTTTTAAGCGCTGCTGCGATGACTATTTTTATCTGAAACACCGTGATGAACAACGCGGTATCGGCGGGTTATTTTTTGATGATTTAAACGAGTGGGGCTTTGACAAATCTTTTGCGTTTCTCAAAAGTGTGGGGGATAGTTATTGTGATGCCTATTTGCCGATTGTTTCCAAACGCAAATCACTGGAATACACTGAAGCACAGAGAGAGTTTCAGCTTTACCGGCGCGGACGCTACGTTGAATACAACCTGATTTATGATCGCGGCACACTGTTTGGACTGCAATCGGGCGGGCGCACAGAATCAATCCTGATGTCCATGCCGCCCCTGGTTAAATGGAAATATAACTGGAAACCAGAAGAAAACAGTGAGGAAGCCCGACTGTATGACTATTTTTTAAAACCCAGAGACTGGGCGAATTGTTAATCCTTGCTTTCAGGTGGTTTCTGACCAGAGAGTTTGGTCACTTTATAGATAAACCAGCCCATAACGAGAAGGATAAAAAGAATAGTAAAAGCAGTCCAAAAACCCATTTGACTCATAAGTAAATCTGACATGATTATTACCTCAACAACAACTGTTCAATATACAGTCACAGTGTAATAAAATAAGCACATAAAAATCATTGTTAATTGTCAATTTTAGAAGCTGCTCGAAGCACTCGCAGAATTTGACCTATTATCAACTGCATGGGATGATATCCCCCCCTTTAAGAACCTGTCTGGGATATAATAATTTGCAATACCCATCCCCCCCTTTTTTTATATATTTTAAGAGACAAACCATTTTGGCAAAACACATCAAACTCCCGGGCATTTTATTACTTTTTATCTCGTTACTGGGGATCAATGCCTGCTCTTCCAATAAGCTAAAGCATTCTATAAGCGCTCCATCAAAAACACAGGAACACAGCTCAATAAAGGTCATTGACCTGAAACACCTGCAATCGCTGCCTGAAATTATCCCCAAACTTGCCGCTCACAGAACCGTTTTTGTGGGTGAAGTGCATACGTCTTACGCTGATCACCTGAATCAGCTAGCTGTAATAAAAGGTCTGCATTCACACTGGAAGCAAAATACCAGCATTGGTCTGGAAATGGTGCAACAACCCTATCAAGCCTATCTGGATGACTATATTGCCGGAAAAATCTCGGAATATGAGATGCTTTTGGGGATTCAATGGTATGATCGCTGGGTCTATGACTTCCGCCTGTATCGCCCGATTTTTAAATATGCGCGCGACAATCACATCCCGCTGGTGGCACTGAATATCCCCAGAGAGCTGACCCGGCGCATTACCCAGGTTGGCATCAAGGGGCTTTCAGAGAGACAGCGCAAGCAACTCCCCGCATTTATTGACCGCTCGAACAAAAACTATATTAAACGCATTAGCAACGTCTTTGGACGCCACAGTAAAACCATGAGCAAAGGACTTAACAAGTTTTTGGATGCACAGCTGGGCTGGGATGAAGGCATGGCTTATGCGGCTGCCCGATACCTGAAAAAGCACCCGCAGAAACGCATGCTGATTCTTGCCGGAGGCGGGCATGTGATCGGTGGTGAGGGCATTCCCGGACGACTCGACAGAATGATTCAGAGCAAATCTGCGATTGTTCTGAATAACGTCAGTGGCGCACTAAAAGCCTCTCTGGGGGATTATTTGCTGGATCGCCCTGCCGCCAGACTTCCGCAGATCGGAGTTCTCGGTATCAGCATGAAAAACACCGGATCAGGCGTGCAAATTACCCGTGTTTTAAAGCATGGAGTAGCCCGAAAAGCAGGCTTGAAAAAAGCAGATGTGATACTCAAACTGGCAGATAAAAACATCAAAAACACGCTGGATGTCAGGCTCTTTGCAGAAAAGACCCGCCCCGGCGATCTTGTCACAATCGTCATCAAGCGAAATAACAAAATATTCAGCAAAAAGATAAAACTGGGCGGAAGACCCAAAATGCACATGAGGATGCAGCGAACATGAGCCAGCATCCAAAACAGCTAAGTGTTTCAGTCGGACAGGCATCAAGCGCAGGGGTAAAGCCCGAAAACGAAGATTTTCTGGGTTATTATGCACCCTCAGAAGAAACCGCAGACGCTGTTCAGCTTGACAGCAAGGGCATTACGCTCGCTATTGCCGATGGCATGAGTGGCAGTGACGGCGGCAAGGAAGCCAGTCAGGTGAGTGTGCGCCAGTTTATTGATGATTATTACGGCACACCGGAATCCTGGACAGTCAAACAGGCAGCCACCAAAATTCTTACCGCACTAAATACCTGGCTTTACAGTCAGGGGCAGGAAAAATACGGCTCCGCCAAGGGCATGGTAACAACCTTCAGTGCGATGGTTTTAAAATCACAGACAGCACACCTCTTTCATGTCGGGGATAGCCGGATTTATCGCTTGCGTGACAATAAACTGGTGCAGCTAACCCGTGATCATCGCGTCTGGATCAGCCATGACCGTGACTATTTAAGCCGTGCCATTGGCATCGACATGCACCTTGAAATTGACTACCGTGCTACTACTATTCAGGAAGATGATATTTACCTCCTGACGACCGACGGTGTGCACGACTTTCTGCATATCAAGGCAATCGAGGAAATCCTTAAAGCACAAAAAAATCCACAAAAAGCCGCAGAAGAAATCGTCAAGGCAGCCAAAAAAAATAAAAGCGATGACAATATCACCGCCCAGGTGGTGCGTATTGAGAGCATCCCCGAACCGGATAAAACCGAATTTTATGAAAAACTAACCCAACTACCTTTTCCGCCTGACCTGAATGCCGGTAATATTCTGGATGGCTACAAAATACTGCGCGAGCTGAATGCCTCATCGCGCTCACAGGTTTATCTCGCAGAAGATACGCTGTCAGAGAAAATAAAAGGTCAACATCGTAAAGTGGTGCTGAAAACACCATCGGTTAATTTTGAAGATGACCCATCCTATATCGACCTGTTTCTGCATGAAGAATGGGTCGCCAAACGCCTATCTTCCCCACATTTAATCAAGGTCTGCGGCATGGATCGCAAACGCAGCTTTCTTTACACCGTCGTTGAATATGTGCAGGGTCAGAGCCTCAAACAATGGATGCAGGATAACCCCAAACCGACGCTAACCCAAGTGCGTGGCACCATTAACCAAATAGCGCGGGGGCTGCGAAGCATGCACCGCATGGAAATGATCCATCAGGATTTAAAGCCGGACAATATCCTGCTGGATGAAAATAACACCCTGAAAATCATTGACTTTGGCTCAACCAAAATTGCCGGACTCGCCGAAATCAAGTCAGTTATCGAACACAACCAGATAGTCGGCACTGCCAACTACTCCGCCCCCGAATATTTTAAGGGGCAATCCGGTACAAACCGCTCCGATATTTATTCGCTGGGGGTGATTGCCTATGAAATGCTCACCGGAAAACTGCCCTATGGTGAAGTCTCACCAGAACGCGCCAGCAAAAAGAAATTCAGATACACCTCTGCACGTCAGTACAACCCGCTGGTTCCCGAATGGATGGACGCCTGCCTGCAAAAAGCAGTGCACCCCAACCCCGAAAAACGCTACGCCCTGCTGTCTGAATTTGTCACAGACTTTAGCAAACCGAACCAGTCACTGCTCGACAGAAATGCCTCACAGCCACTCATGGAACGCAACCCGCTCGCCTTTTGGCGCGGACTGGCACTATTGCAGTTTATTCTTATTATTGCCTTGCTGATTTATTTTAACCGCTAATACTGGCTGCAAATAAACCGGAAAAACGAAAAATTGTGAATCTGCCAGTTAATATTCAAGTTTCGGAGTTCAAATCTATCATTACGCAGAGGAACACGGAGATATTCGCAGAGAACAGCAGAGAACAGCAGAGATTGTAAAGAAAGAAAACAATTTACACCTCTTTCGTTTGCACATTATCTTTCGTTTGCACATTATTGTTTGATAGCTTTTTATAATATCAAGAAGCCGATGTTATCCCATTGATAAAAAATAACCCTTAATCGTGAAAACAAAACTAAAATTGAACTTTGTACGTCTAAAGCGTACTATTAGATTATCTTAATACAGGCTGGATTATGTTAACAATCATTGAAACCCCGTTATTCTCTAAACTATGGTCTGATTATTGGACAGAAGATGAACGAGGAGAATTTGTAACATGGTTAGCCACACAGCCAGAAGCTGGGAACGTAATCCCCAATAGTGGGAGGCGTAAGAAAAGTACGCTGGAAACGTAAAGAAATGGGAAAACGAGGCGGTGTAAGAGTAGTTTATTACAACTGCTTAGAGAGTGGCTCTATTTGGCTGCTACTGATTTATGCAAAAAGCAATCAAGAGAACATACCCGCCCATATCCTAAAACAGATTAAAGAAGAGATAGACCAATGCCAATGACCGAGAAAGAACTATTAGAGCGCGATGCTAAACGTAATTTAGGTGACGAACTATTACAGTCTGTTAAGCAAATGCGGGCTGAAAAAGTAGGACACACTCACAAGGTAGATATTCCTGAAATTGTTGAAGCCAGAAACAAAATAGGACTTACACAAGTTCAATTTGCAGAACTGTTAGGCGTATCAAAGCGCACCCTGCAAGAGTGGGAGCAAGGCAGAAAAAAACCCAGTGGAGCAGCAAGCTCACTTT
>JALVDQ010000062.1 GCA_027008885.1 Thiotrichaceae bacterium
ACACTACAAAAAGATCTCAGAGCTGAAATGGATAATGTTGTCAATGGCACATTTAAAGGACCTCGCTATGCTGAAATAAAAGAACAGCTTCATAGCGCTACCCAAAAAGCAAATAAAGAATTAACAAATTTGTTGAGAAAAAATAAAAAAGCCTATCTTGCCAAACAACAGGAATTATTAAAGGAGTTTGATGATAAACGTGAGCAGGCATTTGAAAAGGCAGATAACACCCAAATACAAATTCAGGGCAGTGACTTTGCCAATGATGACAGAGCCAATGACCCTCGCATTGTTTCATTTTTAAAAGTGCTGCAATCTATTTTTGGTGTTGTTGTTTTTCCTTTGCAATTTGTTTTTGTGTTTTCATTGCTAATCAGTTTATTAATGGAAATTGGCATTCTTCTGTCATTCAACACAATCACGCTATCCATACTGCCCGCACTTAAAGCGAGCCATAAAGCCGATTTAAGCCGCGATATTTTAAAAACAAAGCTAGCACAGGAAGCCAGGGAAGACGAAATTCGCCATGAGGAAGCCATTAACAAGATTCGTAATACAGCCAACAATGTAATGGATAAAGCCAATGAATACATGAATGTCCATAACATTAAAAATCACTAAAAACAGGGGGGATGGGTATCGACAAAACAAGATAGTGTAGGTTGGATTAGCGTAGTGTAATCCAACATAGCGCCACGATTATGTCGGATTACGCCAAGGCTAATCCGAGCTGTCAAAAACTATTCAGATATTAATTCAAGAGGATATACAAAATGAGATTACGCAAGACAAAAAAGCAAATCAGGCAGCCTGATTATAACGCACCCAAGGATGTTGCAAGATCAAGTGACAGCAATGAGGCACAGGTTATGTCTGCCATTAACCGGCATAACCAGATCCCTGGAATATTTAACCGCCCTGAGCGCAAGCTGGTGCAAAAACACATGATAGAAGAGCTGACACAGGGTTTTGAGCACCGTCGCAAGGCGCTCAGTATGGTTTTAGAAACAAAATTGCACTCTATTCAAGAAGCCTGCAACCATGTTTTGGTAACAGGGAAAACCCATCTACGCCAACAACGCCTGGAATATTTTGGTGAAGTATTCCGCGAAGTCGAACAACGCATGAATGGACTGGCGGATGATTTCCTAAGCGATATGGATAAGCGCCTGGAGCGCTTAAATTCCTTTAAGAATGAATCCATTAAACATCGTGAAAAGCAGCGCCTGGAGAAATCGGTTGATGATTTTCTGGATACACTGGAGCAGTTAATGGATGAATTTCGCAGCATTATCAGCGAGCATATTAGTCATTCCCAGGAAAAAAGTGATGTCTTAGGACAGGCAAAAAATAAGGCAGAGAAAGCTGAGCCAGAGCAAACCATCAAAATGACCGATGAAGAATATGAAAACGAGTTTGGCATTAATGACGTGGTTGATCAATTTATGGAAGCCCAATTTCGCGAGAGGTTTTAAACATAAGGGTTGGCACTTTATGCCAACCCGCTTAACCAATTTAAAGGTGCATAAATGAAACGTAAAGCTGCTGTTATCGCTTATGACATAAGTTGCAATAAACGCCGTAGAAAAGTGTTTCGCACACTGCAAGCCTGGAGTCTGGATAGCCAATACTCACTGTTTGAATGCCTGTTAAGCCAAAGAGAGGCTGAGGAACTTTTTATTCAGCTAAGTGAAGTGATTGATGATACAACAGATACTCTACTGCTTGCCTGGGTTGATTA
Source organism: Thiotrichaceae bacterium (assembly GCA_027008885.1). Lineage (GTDB taxonomy): Bacteria > Pseudomonadota > Gammaproteobacteria > Thiotrichales > Thiotrichaceae > Cocleimonas. The sequence continues at coordinate 1,742 of JALVDQ010000062.1, forward strand.
CACCCGACAACCCAAAGCCATTAGTGATAACACCCACATCAGCTTTCAAATACCATCACTATATGTTTCTTGATGCACTATTGCTAATGGGTTAAACCCTCAAACCAAAGGAAATAGCTTATGCGAATCACAAAATCCTGGTATCTGATTGCCTATGATATTCGTGAACCCAAGCGTTTAAAACGCTTGCACTATCGTTTACGCAAACGCGCTATTCCCTTGCAGAACTCCGTGTTTATGGTAAAGCTGACCGACAAGCATCTCGACAGGCTTAGCAATGAAATAAAAAACCACATCAATAGCGTACAAGATGATGTGCGTATCTATCCCATCCATCACCCGGATACCTTATGGTCGGCTGGCAAACAGGTTAAAGCACTTCGTGGCTTATATGCGGGAGCCAAAAAACATAAAAAACAGAAAAAAACCGGCATTATCAGAAGATTATTAGGAAACCACTAAGGAAATCAGCATGATATTGGTTATTGACAAAAAAGAGATTAGCATCCGTTATAAAACAGCCTGCCTATATCTTGAAAAAGATAACAGGCAACTACAACGAATCCCCTTAAAACAACTGGCACTGGTTGTTATTTATGCCAATCCACTGGTAGAAGTTAGCGTCTGGCGCTATCTGGCGCACGCCAATATTCCGGTTGTAATGCTTGCCTCTCGCGGTGGACAGCAAAATGCAATACTCACAGGAACATTAGCAACTCAGCTACCTTTCAGGCGACTACAGCATAAAATTGCCAATGATTCCGTTATGGCATTGAAACAGGCAATCTATTTTTTAAGAATAAAACTTGAAAGCTACTCACTATCACTGACAACACTTGAATATTACTACCCTGTCAAGGCAGAAGACCGGCAAAGTTTTATCAAACAACAACAAAAGACCCTTGAGAAATTAAATACAAGTAAAAATTATCAGCAATTAATGGGGCTGGAAGGTCAACTGGCTCAGGCATGGTTTGCCTTACTGGCAAAAGCTTTGCCCTACCACCTGAAATTTGCAGGGCGAAATCGTCGCCCACCACGCGATCCTATGAATTCACTATTATCACTGGCGTATACCTTGCTAATGGCTGAAATTCATCAAGTTTTAATCAGCTCTGGATTAGATCCTTCACTTGGTTTCCTGCATCAGGACTCACCAGGAAGAGAATCCCTGGTGCTCGACTTCACCGAAATTTTTCGTTCTGGTGTAGACAGCTTTGTTCTAAAGTGGCTGGCAACCACAAAACTGGATGACAGTAGTTTTTACTATCGTGAACAGCAGGGTTGCCGCTTAAGCAAAGCCACCCGACCTCTATTTTTTAAAGCCTGGGCAGACTATCGGCAACAATGGCAACACGCCGTCATAAACGAAACCTGTGAACAACTTGACGACTGGCCAGATGGTTTGTTACCCGAGCAAATCAGATGGCAAATAATGCAATGGCGTAGCTATCTTAAAGAAACAGTCAACGATACACCAGAAGCAAAAAAGGGAGATGGTCAATGAGTACCAGCGTATTACAGCAAGCCATGTCACCCGAAGTATTAAACCAGAGTTGGCGACGACTGCAAAAAGAACACACACCCTGGTCAAGCACCGTAAATCGGGATGAACTACAACGACACCTGTTAAAATATGTACTCGAAACCAGAGAACAGGTGCTTAACGGACAATACTCACCACAGGCATTACGCCAGTTTGCACTAAAAAAACCCGATGGCAGACAGCGAATCATCTCGGCACAATACCTGCAAGATAAATTACTGCAACGTGCCTTAATGATAGTTTTAGAACCCAAAGCCGAAGCCCTGTTTCATAATGACAGCTACGCCTATCGCCCCAGACGAAGTGTGATAATGGCAGTTGCCAAGGCAAAAGAGCGTATCAAAATAGGGCAAGACTGGCTGGTTGATGCTGACATCAAAAGCTTTTTTGATGAAATACCACACAAGCCACTGATAAAAACATTACGCCGATTTATAAATGATGCCGAAGCCATGAAACTCATTGAAAAATGGCTTAAAACGGGCGCACACCACAGTAGTCTGCTAGGAAAAAGAAAAGGCATTTCACAAGGCGCAATACTTTCACCATTATTCTGCAATCTCTATCTGCACGCTTTTGACAGCGCACTCAGCAAAGCCAATATACCCTTTGTACGTTATGCCGATGATTTTCTGTTATTCACCAACAGCAAAGAAAATGCCTATAATGCAAAAGACTTCGCAGAAAAACAGCTTGCAAAATTAGGACTAAAAATACACCCGCAAAAAACCAGAATTACACGCAGCAATAAATCAATTATTTTTTTGGGGAAGCACCTGCCAAACACAAATCGCTAACTACCCATCCCCCTGTTTTTTACATATTTTATACAGCCTGTGTTTAAGAAATAAAATACGGATTGGGGGGCATACCATTGCGATCCTACCGCGTCTTAATACCCTATCTCGCGGGTAATGATCCAGACATTAGAATTAAAATAATTGAAACTAATGGGATGAGTCTTAATACCCTATCTCGCGGGTAATGATCCAGAGCCAAAACACCTGTATTCAGTGATGGCATGGAAGTCTTAATACCCTATCTCGCGGGTAATGATCCAGACTTCACAAAAAAACTCTATCGTATAGAAAAAATAGGTCTTAATACCCTATCTCGCGGGTAATGATCCAGACAATCGTGCAAGGTGTTTGTGCTGTTTTACTCATGTCTTAATACCCTATCTCGCGGGTAATGATCCAGACTTAAAAATTTTATCTGTTACTTCTGGCCGTTGGTCTTAATACCCTATCTCGCGGGTAATGATCCAGACCTAATGACTGTAGCTGTATTAACTTGGATTGCGTCTTAATACCCTATCTCGCGGGTAATGATCCAGACATCCCTTTTTTTTTTAATCACAAAAAAAGGTAAGTCTTAATACCCTATCTCGCGGGTAATGATCCAGACTGTCTTCAGCAAGATAGCTCGCGCTGAATGGGATGTCTTAATACCCTATCTCGCGGGTAATGATCCA
>JALVDQ010000063.1 GCA_027008885.1 Thiotrichaceae bacterium
ATGGTCTTTTCAGAAAGCTGTTAATTTGTGCTATTTTAGCATAACTAACTGAAATATAATATAAATATTGAATTTTTGGTTATTTTTTGAGCTTAGTTCTCGGACAAGCTCCTAGAGGCATGCCTCTAGCCTACCCAATGGTATTGTCCATCTATGTTGCCCAAATGCGTGGTTGACAGGCATTTTTGCCCATTGTGCCGGGTCTTAATATCTCCCAAATCAGCTTTAGTGTAGTCGATACTTCTTCTGCATACTGCCCCAAACAACGAGCAATTAAAATATCATCAATCAAGGTGATGCCAATCTGTTGGCTACCTTGAATATGGCTAACAGCGAGGCGTGCCTTGTCGCGTAACTCGGGCTTAATCTGTGTCGCAACAAACGTACCAAAACAGGCATTGCCATTTAAACTAATGGCACTGGAAAGGGCATTATTATCACCAATAGTTAGCCCATCCAGGATAATGGGGAGCTTATTACGATACACTTCAAAACGGGTGTTTACCCTTCCGCTTTCAAAAGATTCCCCGGATGCCGGACGACCATAACAGTTAATCTCCCAGCCCATAAAGTGTGCTTTTTTATCTAACTCAATTTTAGTGCTTAGCTGACAGTTGGCATGATTAAAAAAGATATTTTCCTGCGGAAACCACTCTAAAGCGCAATCATTCGCAACCTGCAATATTTGAGTTTGACTGGACTGCCTGCCAGGATGTTTATCACAACCGCTACGATAAAACTTGCTTGCTCCGGGTGTGGTAATCAAAACATTAGCCTGCTCTTCCAGCTTAATATTGATGCGTAATTCATCACCACCGACAACCCCGCCAGGTGGATGCAGCAAGTACAGGTGGCAAACATCACCCTCTGGGTAAAAAGGACGCTGCACAGTCAAAGGTCCTGACTGGCTACGTCTGCCAAGAACCGTTTTTTCGGCTGATTTTTTAAAGCCGAGATCCAGTTGTGCTTTCCAGCCTTGTGTCCCTGTCGGGTAATTCACTGCTGCAGTTATTTTTTATTGTTCTTGATACGGATGCGCACTTTTTTGGCTTTAGGCAAGCGTTTCAAAAAATAAAGCCCTGCCAGCATCATCACGATATAAATACCGACACTGGCAACAATGTGTAGCCCGATGTGGGTGATTGAATATTCGACCATATTGGGGTGAGCAAAAGCAGCACTACTTAAGCCAGCGCTCAGTAAAAAGGTAAAAAATAAGCGTATGATTGGATTTTTCATCTTGTCTCCCAGTGATGTTGAAAACGAATTATAACGGCTAAACAGTTAAAAACTTTTTGACTAAATCATCGTTGAGTTCGGATATTTCACCCGTTGCAACATTTTTTCCCCGCTCCATAAGGCAAAAATAATCGCCTACACGCCGCGCAAAAGGCAGTTTTTGCTCAACCAGCAAGACAGTAATTCCCATCTCGGTACCCAGTTTTATAATAATATCACCAATTTGCTGAACAATATTAGGTTGTATGCCTTCCGTAGGTTCATCCAGAATGAGCATTTCAGGGTCAATGACCAGTGCGCGACCTATTGCAAGCTGCTGTTGCTGACCACCAGAAAGGTCACCGCCACGACGGTTTATCATATCTTTTAAAACAGGAAATAAATCAAAAATATATTCAGGAATTTTTTTGACACCATCTGTGCGGGCAAACAAACCAAGCTCCAGATTTTCACCGACCGTAAGTTGTGGAAAAATCTGGCGACCTTGCGGTACATAGCCCAAACCCATGCCGGCACGTTTTTCGGCAATTTGATTCTGGATTTCTTCACCATTAAAAATAATGCTGCCGCTACGCACTTCCTGAAGACCCATAATGCATTGTAGCAAGGTTGTTTTGCCAACTCCGTTGCGCCCCATTAAGCAGGTGCATTTGCCTTTAATAACGGATAAGTCCAAATCCCAGAGTGTATGGCTTTCACCATAGAATTGATTAAGGTCGCGGACATCCAGGAGGCTGTCATGTGTTTCTTTATTCACCTAAATACACCTCAATCACTTTTTGATTGTTTTGTACTTCATCCATCGTTCCTTCTGCCAAAATGCTGCCCTGATGCAAGACCGATACTTTATTGGCAATGGAGCGCACAAAGTCCATATCATGTTCAACCACCACGACAGAATGCTCGCCTGCCAACGAGGTTAAAAGTTCGCCTGTTTTATCCATTTCCTGATGGGTCATGCCGGCGACAGGCTCATCAACAAGCAATAGTCTGGGGTTTTGCATTAGCAGCATGCCAATTTCCAGCCATTGCTTTTGCCCATGTGATAATGCGCCTGCACGCTGCCGGGCATTAGCACTCAAGCCAATGGTGTCCATGACACTCATAATGCGGTCATGCTGTTCGCTACTAAGTTTGGCACGATAGGTTGGCCATACCCGTTTGTCTCCTGCCATTGCCATTTCCAGGTTTTCAAAAATATCGTGGTGTTCAAACACGGTTGGCTTCTGAAACTTTCTGCCCACGCCTGCCTGTGCAATTTCGGGTTCTGTCATTTTAAGCAGGTTGATATTCTGTCCAAACCAGACGCTACCTTTATCGGGACGGGTTTTGCCGGTAATAATGTCCATCATGGTGGTTTTTCCTGCACCATTTGGTCCTATCATACAGCGTAGTTCACCCACTTCGATATAAAAATTGAGGTCATTGATTGCCTTGAAGCCATCAAAAGAAACGCTGACATCCTCAACATAAAGAATAAGACCATGACTGGTATCAATTTCACTGTAATCCTGTTTATTGACGATATCAAAAACCTGATCGCGGCGAATACTTTGGCGCAGCTTTTCCAGTGCATTCATGCTACTTCCTCTTTATCTTTTTTGAGTAAGCCAACGATACCTTTAGGAAGATAAAGTGTTACCAAAACAAACAATGCACCCAGTGCAAACAGCCAGATTTCGGGAAAGGCGCCAGTTAAATACGTTTTGGAGTAATTAACCAGAAAAGCCCCCAATACTGCACCATACAGGGTGGTGCGACCACCAATGGCAACCCAGATAACCAGTTCAATTGAGCGAAGTGGCGCAAATTCACCCGGATTAATAATACCCACTTGCGGCACATACAAGGCACCGGCAATACCCGCCAGAACCGCCGAAAAAGTGAAAATGGCAAGTTTAACCCGATCGACCCGATAACCGATAAAGCGTACCCGGTCTTCAGCATCACGAATAGCGACTGCAACCTTGCCTAAACGGGACGTGACAATAGAACGACAGGCAAGATACCCCAGAGCCAGTGCCAGCACCGAGGCAAGAAACAGCACAATGCGCGTGCTGTCAGCCTGTAGGCTAAATCCCAGAATGTCCTTGAAATCGGTTAGTCCGTTATTGCCGCCAAAGCCCATTTCATTACGGAAAAAAGCAAGCAACAAGGCATAGGTCATGGCTTGTGTAATGATAGACAAATAAACACCGGTAACACGAGAACGGAATGCCAGTGCGCCAAAAATAAATGCAAGCAAGCCAGGTACCAGCGCAACCATGATCATGGCAAACCAGAAGTTATCAAAGCCGTGCCAGAACCAGGGCAATTCTTTCCAGTTCAGAAATACCATAAAATCAGGTAGCTCAGGGTTGCCATAGACACCACGATCACCAATTTGCAACATCAGATACATGCCCATCGCATAACCGCCCAGCGCAAAGAAAGCACCATGTCCCAGGCTAAGAATCCCCATGTATCCCCAGACCAGGTCAACCGACAGGGCAAGTAGCGCATAAGCCAGGTATTTACCTAACAAAGTCACCGTAAAGGTTGATATATGAAGCGGGTTTCCTTCAGGAACCAGCAAATTCAAAACAGGCACAACAATGGCAGCAATAAGCAAAAGCAGCATCAGGATTTGACCGCCACGGTCTCCTTTTAAAAGCTTGAGCATGTTTTAACCCTCCGCTGCCCGACCTTTTTGCGGGAACAAGCCACGAGGTCGTTTCTGAATAAAGAGGATAATAAACACCAGTACCAATATTTTTGCTAGTACGGCACCTGCCCAGGGTTCCATAAACTTGTTTGCAATGCCAAGCGTAAAGCCACTGATTAATGTTCCCCAAAGGTTGCCTACGCCGCCAAAGACAACCACCATAAAGGAGTCAATAATGTAATCCTGTCCAAGATTAGGTCCAACATTGGTGATTTGTGACAGGGCAACACCGGCAATACCGGCGATTCCTGAACCCAGTCCAAAAGTGAGTGCATCAACACGGCTGGCGCGAATCCCCATGGCTCGCGCCATAGGACGGTTCTGCGATACCGCACGAACACTCAAGCCTAAAGAGGTTTTTTTAATAATAATAAACAGCAGGGCAAATACCATAAGGCAGAAAACAATAATGTAAAGGCGGTTATAGGTTAGCGATAAGGCGGGGTTAATATCCAGCGAGCCTGACATCCAGACGGGTGTTTCAACTGAGCGATTCAGTGGTGAAAAAATAGTTCGCACCGCCTGTTGTAAAATCAGGCTGATACCAAAGGTTGCCAGCAAGGTTTCCAGTGGTCTACCATATAAATGACGGATTACCAGCCTTTCTATCAAAATACCTACCAGACCGGAAACAATAAAGGCGGCTGGCACCGCAACCAGTAATGATAGCCCAATATGCTGGGGCATTAATTGCTGGATAACATAAGTCGTATAAGCCCCCAGCATAATAAGTTCGCCATGCGCCATGTTGATCACGCCCATCACACCAAAGGTAATGGCAAGCCCAATGGCAGCCAGTACCAGCACAGAA
>JALVDQ010000064.1 GCA_027008885.1 Thiotrichaceae bacterium
AGCAAACCAACGGGAAGATAACGTATAAAGCCTTCTTTGAGCGTATCAACCTGAATATCCAGCATCATAATCACAAACAGGAAAAGTACCATTACCGCACCAACGTAAACCAGCACCAGTACAACGCCGAGAAATTCAGCCTCAAGCAGTACCCAGGTGGCAGCACTGCTGAAAAACGCCAGAATCAAAAACAGCGCCGAGTAAATTGGATTACGCACAGTCACCACTGCAACCGCAGAAATCAGGGTAACTGCTGAAAAGAGGTAAAATACGAACAATTGAAATGTCATCTAATTTCCTAAATGTTTAACGTGTTTTGGCTGGATGGTGATACTACTTGTACTTAATACCCATCCCCCCTGTTTTTTACATATTTTTAACGATACGGCGCATCCGCTGCCTTGCGTTTTGCAATCTCGGCTTCATGCTTGTCACCAAAGGCTAACAGCTCTTCTTTGGTAATAACATTCTTGCCGCGCTCTTCAAAGTGATATTCAAAGATATGTGTTTCCACAATCGCATCCACCGGACACGCTTCTTCACAAAATCCGCAATAAATACACTTGAAAAAATCAATATCATATTTGGTAGTACGACGTGTGCCGTCTTCGCGCTCTTCCAGCTCAATATCTATCGCCAGTGCAGGGCAAACTGCCTCGCACAATTTACAGGCAATACAGCGTTCCTGCCCGTTAGGGTAGCGACGTAGCGCATGATGCCCACGAAAGCGTGGTGACAGCGGTGTCTTTTGTTCAGGATACTGAATCGTAAACTTGCGCTTAAACAGGTACTTGCCTGTGACACTCAAGCCTTTAAACAGCTCAAACAAGGTAAACGATTTAATCAGATGTGCAATATGTCGAAACATCAAATCATCTCCTTATTTGCTGCTAAATCAGCCATTAAAAAAAGTATCAAAAAAGGGGGGGATGGGTATTTAGTTAATTTTATAGCCATGGTTTCCACCCTAGAGCAATTGCAATGCCTTCAGCAAATATCCAGACCAGAGTTACAGGAATTAACACCTTCCAGCCCAGACGCATGATCTGGTCATAGCGATAACGCGGGAATGTCGCACGGAACCACAAATAACAGAACAGGAAGATAAAGGCTTTAATAAACAGCCAGTGGAATCCATCCCCGAGGATAAAGCCAATCACAGGAATATCATCCAGCGCATGTCCGAAAGGAGACAACCAGCCACCGAGGAACATTAATGCAGTCAATGTTGAGATTAAAATCATGCTGGCGTATTCAGCCAGGAAGAACAGCGCAAACGCCATGCCCGAATATTCTATATGGAAACCTGCTACGATTTCAGATTCACCCTCTGCCACATCAAATGGCGCGCGGTTTGTTTCTGCCACACCTGCAATAAAGTAAACCACCAGCAAACCAATCAAAGGCCATGCAAACCAGTTTTGGATGCCGCCTTCCTGAGCGCGCACAATATCGCTTAAATTCAGGCTGCCGGCTGCCATCAACACGCCAACCAGTGCAAAGCCCATAGCGATTTCATAAGCAACCACCTGAGCGCCAACACGCAGCGAACTCAGAATGGCATATTTTGAATTGGATGCCCAGCCTGCCAAAATCACGCCAAATACATCCAGTGAAGTAATTGCCAAAACCAGCAATAAACCGGCATTGACATCGGCAAGCACGCCACCATCCCAGAAGGGAACCACTGACCACACCGCAAGTGCGGGAGCGAGTGCCAGCATTGGTGCTATAAAAAATACAATGGTGCTTGATTTGGTAGGAGAGATAATCTCCTTGAACATTAGCTTTACGGTATCCGCAATCGGCTGCAACCAGCCCTTTGGACCAACGCGGTTTGGACCCATACGCACCTGCATATAGCCGATAATTTTGCGCTCGGCAAAGGTGGTATAAGCGACTGCAAGAATCAAAGGCAAAAGAATGGCGACAATCTTGAGTATGATTACGATTAGAGTCGTTAAACCTTCTGGCAAAAAGCCATTTAAAAATGTAGCTAAAGTTTCCATTTACACCGTCTTTAAACCGTTAATTCAATCGTTCCAAAAGCAGAACCCAATAGCGCACTGGTCTGTGTTCCTGAATAAATCAGGGCACAGCCATCTGGAATGGAATCATCCAGAGCGACTTCCATTGCTGTGCTGTTTCCATCCTGCTGTACTGTAACTTGCACTTCTGTTGCTGCGTCTGCATCCAGCTGTACGCCCAATTTGCCGAGTTCGGCACTATTCAAAAAGACCTTGTCCTGATCCGGCAAACTTAGTTGCAAGGCAGTTGCGCGCCGCACCAGCGAATCACCAGCATACATCGAGACCTCACCAATACGCTGCAAGTGATTATTTGCAATAGCCTCGGATTTTTGGTAAGTATCTGAAATATTTAATTTATTACTTACACAGTCTGCTGCATCACAGGCAATTTTAAGTTCATTTTTGACATCCGCAGAACTCACATAATCAAAGCCCTGAACGCCGAGTGTATTACCCAAAACGCGCAGTATTTTCCACGCGGGGCGCGAATCACCAAAGGCTTTTGCGGCAGCTCTAAAGCTCTGCCAGGTGCCTTCTGCATTCACAAACGTGCCTGAAGTTTCAGCAAAGCCCGCACTGGGCAAGATAACATCCGCATTTTCCAGCATGAGCGTATTGCTATAAGGCGCGATAGCCACTACAAACTCGGCTTTGTTTACTGCTTCCGTTGCAAGTGCCGGATTATCGCAGTCAAACTCTGGCTCAACATCCAGCAATACATAGGCTTTCAAGTCAGATTGCAGCATTTCAGCCGTATTTTTACCTGCTGTTTCTGCTTTAACACCCGCTTCTTTGCGGTGAGGCACTGCGCCTGCCAGCCATGCGCCTGCGCTATTGGCTGATTCGGCAATAATGCCCAGCGTTGCGCCAGTACTTTCAGCAATTAGCGCGGACAGAGTACATATCGTCGAGTAAGCCGGATGCTGTACCGCAATACTTCCAATAAACAGTGCTGCCTTATCGGCATCTTTTAAATTCTGGGCAACGCCTTTGCAAGCTTCATCTGCCTTGGCATTCTCTAGCAGATCACCTAACCCGTCAGGTATTTCAGCCTTTGCAAGATCAATGCTTTGTCTGGCAATCGCAGCCAATGTATCAAGCATAGCCAGCGGATCAGACACCAGTTGCGCTTCAACATCGTAGTTAAACTCAAGCTCACGCGAGTTCACACACATCACTTTTGCGCCCTTCAGGGCAGCCTTGCGAATGCGATGATTGAGCATGGGCTGTTCCTTGCGCACATTCGAGCCAACCAGCAATACCGCATCCTGCGCTTCAACATCAGTGAGCTGCATACCCAGCCAGGGGTATAAAGGCGCTGTTTCCTGCTGGCTAAAATCAACCTGGCGCAAGCGATGATCAATATTATTGACACCGATAGCGCGCATTGTTTTTTGCAATAAATACTGCTCTTCAATGCTGGCACGAGGCGAAACCAGTACGCCTATATCATCTCCAGCAAAAGATTTTAATTTCTCGGCAACCAGCTCCAGTGCTTCTGTCCATTCGACTTCTTTCCACACGCCATTTTTCTTGATCAGGGGTGATGCGGCGCGATCTTTGGCTGCAACACCCTGATAGCTAAAGCGGTCACGATCTGAAATCCAGCATTCATTGATGGCTTCATTTTCAGCCGCGACAACTCGTACCAGTTCGTGTCTTGAGGTATGCAGGTTTATATTTGAGCCGACGCAATCATGCGAGGCGATACCTGGCGTTTGCAGCATCTCCCACGGACGTGCCTTATAGCGTGAGGGCTTGGCAGTGAGCGCACCAACCGGACAAATATCAATAATATTGCCTGATAGCTCGGAGGTCAGGCTTTTCTCAACAAAGGTGCCAATCTGCATACGATCACCGCGACCGGTTGCCCCCATTTCGCGCATTCCGGCAATTTCCTCGCCAAAACGCACACAACGGGTACACTGAATACAGCGCGTCATTTCGGTGGCAACCAGCTCACCAATATCTTTATCCGCAACAACTCGCTTGATCTCGTGGAAGCTGGAGCTACTGCCTCCTACTTGTACCGACATATCCTGCAATTCACACTCACCACCCTGATCACAAATAGGGCAATCCAGCGGATGATTAATCAGCAGAAATTCCATGGTGTCTTTTTGCGCTGCCAGTGCTTTTTCTGATTTTGTCCAGACCACCATGCCATCCATAACCGGTGTCGCACAGGCAGGTAGCGGCTTGGGTGCTTTTTCGACTTCAACCAGACACATACGGCAGTTTGCCGAGACAGATAATTTTTTGTGGTAACAGAAACGCGGTATATGAATCCCGACTTCATCGGCAATCTCAATCAGCATAGAGCCAGCTTTGGCTTCCAGCTCCCTGTCATCAACAATGATTTTTACGCTATCAGAACTCATTTGCTATCCACCATTGAGCAGCCGTTTTCAACGTAATAAACAAATTCTTCACGGAAGTTTTTCACAAAACTCCAGACCGGCATGGCGGCTGCCTCGCCTAATGCACAAATGGTGCGACCTTCGATCTTGTGTGCCACCGTTTCCAGCTGATCAATATCAGCCATAGTGCCTTTGCCTTCCACAATGCGTGTCAACATGCGATACAACCAGCCGGTACCTTCACGACAGGGGGTACATTGACCACAGGACTCTGAAAAATAGAAGCGTGAAATGCGTTGCAACACCTTGACCATATCGGTAGTTTCATCCATTACAATGACCGCGCCTGAACCCAGATAA
>JALVDQ010000065.1 GCA_027008885.1 Thiotrichaceae bacterium
TGACTACGAAATATACATTCCACTTTATCATCAAATCATAAGCCAGACTGAAATACTCTTGTAAACCTCTTCTTATTTTTTAGACTAGCGAGCTAATTTTACAGATGAACCCAGAGAAACAACTAAGGATTATTTTTGCAGGAACCCCGGATTTTGCCGTTCCTGCCCTGCAAGCATTACTTGACTCTTCGCATGAGGTAGTTGCTGTCTATACACAACCTGACCGTCGCTCGGGGCGAGGCAAAAAAATAAGCTCTACGGCTGTCAAACAGGTCGCTGTCGATGCCGGCATTCCTGTTGAGCAACCATTCACACTGAAAGATGCAGAGGCTCAAAAAACATTGGCAGCCTATCACGCTGACGTCATGGTTGTCGCTGCCTATGGCTTGATTCTTCCCGCAGAAGTTCTGCAAATACCAAAATATGGCTGCCTCAATATTCACGCTTCACTGCTACCGCGCTGGCGTGGTGCGGCACCTATTGAACGAGCGATACAGGCAGGAGACACTGAAACAGGTGTCACGATTATGCAGATGGCAGAGGGGCTGGATACAGGCGACATGCTTTATCAAACAAGCTGTCCCATTACAGCGCAGGATACAGGACAGATTCTCCGCGAACGTCTGGCAAATGATGGAGCTGAGGCGCTCATGCGGGTACTTGAACAACTTCTTGAAAACAAGCTAAGCCCTGAAGCACAGGATGATAGAGTGTCAACTTACGCACATAAGCTTGACAAGAAAGAAGCAGAAATCGACTGGTCAAAATCCGCCGTGGAAATTGACCGCAAAATTCGTGCTTTTAATCGCTCACAAGTAGCTTTCACTTATTTTAATGGTAAAAAATTAAACTTGTTTGTATCCAGGGTAGAGACTGACAAAGACACCTCTGAGCCAGCAGGAACGGTTATAGAAGAAACAGCAGAAGGCATTTGTATCGCCACGGGTGATGGCGTGCTATCGTTTTCCCGCCTGCAACTGGCAGGCAAAAATGAACTGGATGCGCGTGATTTTCTGAACGGACGTTCTTTACTGGGAAGCCGCCTGCCCTCATGAATCCTGCCACTTTAAAAATATATAAAAAACAGGGGGGATGGGTATTTCTGAGGACAGAAGACAGAGGACCGAAGACAGAAACAGAGCATGTAGCCAATTACCATCTAAACCCCGTCGTTCTATATGCAGAATAAAACCAATCCAAGAACTGCGGCTGCCAGAATCCTGCAACGGGTGATTTATCAGGGTGAATCATTAAGCCCTGCATTAAAAGATACTGATGATCCACTGGTTCGTGATTTGTGCTATGGCAGTTTGCGTTGGCATGAGCCACTTTCTGCCTTGCTCAACGAGCTGTTATCAAGGCAGTTAAAGAAAAAAGACAAGGATGTGGAATGCCTTATCCGCGTCGGCTTGTATCAGATTATCTACCAGAAAACACCAGATCATGCAGCCGTTGCCGAAACTGTCAATGCACTTAAAGGGCTAAAAAAAGTCTGGGCTAAAAAACTGGTGAACGCGGTATTACGCAACTATTTGCGCGAACAGGAAAAACTGCAAGGCAAAATCCAGCAGCAACAAGCCGCAAAATATGCTTTCCCGCAATGGTTAATCAATAAAATAAAACACGCATGGAGGGCTAACTGGCAGGAAATACTGGAACAGTCAAACCAGCGTGCGCCCATGACCTTGCGGGTCAATCTTGTGCGTCTGGGCAGGGAGCAATACCTCAACAAACTTGCCCAGGCAGGCATTAAAGCCACAGCAGTTGATGGCATAGAAACAGCGGTTATGCTGGATCAGCCCTGCAATGTGCATGAGCTTCCCGGCTTTGATGAGGGTCAGGTATCAGTTCAGGATGGCGCAGCACAACTTGCCACCATTCTGCTGGATTGCAAGGATAATATGACGGTACTGGATGCCTGTGCCGCTCCGGGTGGAAAAACAGGACACATTCTGGAAAGCGCAAAAAACCTTGAGCTTATTGCGATTGATAATAGCGAAAAGCGTTTGCAGCGAATCAAGCAAAATCTGTCACGTTTAAAGCTCAATGCCCGAGTCATTTGTGCCGATGCGCGAGACACCGAAGAATATGCACAAGATGTCTTGTTTGATCGTATTCTGCTGGACGCGCCCTGCTCTGCCACTGGCGTTATTCGTCGCCACCCGGATATTAAAGTGCTAAGACGCAAAACGGATATTGCAGAACTGCAAAAATTACAGGCTGAAATGCTCCATGCCTTATGGGGAAAACTCAAGCCAGGCGGTGTTTTACTTTATGCCACCTGCTCGATTTTACCAGAGGAAAACGAGAAACAGCTTGAAGCCTTTGTAAAATCATATGGCGACGCGAAAATATTAGCCATCGACGGCGCCAATGGCGCACAAAACCTGGGCAGACAGATTTTTCCAGGGGAAAATGGCATGGATGGTTTTTATTTTGCGAAGTTACAGAAGCGCCAAAAGAAATAATCAGGCAGCGTTCTCGACTACCTCTGCAATCATCTTTGCCAGTTCATTGGTTTCAGACTTTTCTTCTGCTTCTACCATCACGCGAATCAAAGGTTCCGTTCCTGATGCTCTTAACAGCACCCTGCCCCTTTCACCCATTTGTGATTCAGCGGCACGAACAGCATCCTGAATATCAGAATTATTTTCCAGATCAATTTTTTCCTGTATCCGCACATTAAGCAACGTTTGTGGATATTTGGTCATTACCTGTTTTAAATCGTGCAGTGACTTGCCTGTTTCAACTACCGCATGTAAAACCTGCAAGGCTGCAATCGTCCCATCGCCGGTTGAAATACGGTCACGCACAATGATATGACCGGATGACTCACCGCCCAGAATACCGCCCGTGCGCTGAAGAATCTCCATAACATAACGATCACCGACATTCGCGCGATGAAAATTCAGACCCATTTTCCTGATGGATTTTTCCAGTCCCAAATTGCTCATCAGGGTTCCAACAACATGCTCACCTATATCTGCCAGACGGTGAGTCGCGATAATTGCCAATACTTCATCACCATCGACAATCTCACCTTTGTGATCAACCATCATCAGGCGATCGCCATCGCCATCAAGCGCAATACCCAGATCAGCGCGGTACTCTTTAACGCTTTTTTGCAGGTAAGCAAGCGAGGTTGCACCACAGTTCTGGTTGATATTGATGCCATCAGGTTCAGCCGCTATCGTAATGACATCAGCGCCCAGCTCTGAAAAAACATGGGGGCTAACATGATAGGTGGCGCCATTGGCACAATCGACAACAATACGCAAGCCGTCAAGCTTGACTTCAGTTGGGATAGCCCGCTTGCAAAATTCAATATAACGTCCTGCGGCATCATCTACGCGATCAACCCTGCCAAGTTTCTCGGAAGCAACTGTTTCAATCGGCTTCTCCAAATATTCTTCTATGGCTAACTCTGTTTCGTCACAAAGCTTGGTACCTTCACTGGAAAAAAACTTTACGCCATTGTCCTGAAAGGGATTATGCGAGGCACTTATCACGACTCCGGCAGATGCTCTAAAGGTGCGCGTTAAATAGGCAACTGCCGGGGTAGGCATAGGTCCGAGCAAGCGAATTTTCACACCCGCAGCGACCAGCCCGGCTTCCAGTGCGGTTTCCAGCATATAGCCTGATATACGGGTATCTTTACCAATAACAACCAGCGATGAACCTTGCGCGGCTAATACTTTTCCGGCAGCCCAACCAAGTTTTAAAACAAAATCCGGGGTCAGTGGTGATTTACCAATCTCTCCGCGAATACCATCAGTACCAAAATATTTTCTGCCTGTGCTCATATTGCGCTCACATAAGGAAAAGGGTGATGGGTTAAAACTGTAAAACACAGGTTTAATCCACTACCAGAAAAAAAAGTAGTAACTGCTCAGATTGCCCTTATTTTATTCAGAAGCAAGGTGAAAGCACGCTGTTTATAAGTATAAATAGGTATGAATGCGCACTTTCAACGCAACTATTGGGAAAACAGAGGGTAAGCTAAGTCGTGTATAAATCATAACATTCTACAGACAGGTGTTAAGTAATATAAGACAAACGCGCAATTATTAGGCATTATCAGCAAGAGACAGATATCAAATAAAAAAAGGGACGCCAGGCGTCCCTTTTTTTATTTTGTTGTTAAAGCAGTAAAGTTAATTTGCCGGATCACCTACAATATCTTTACCATCAATATCTTTGGCATCAGTTGCTTCAACTTTGACTGCTGAACCGCCATCATCGCCGTCAATGGTAGAATCATCATCCTTCCAGTCTTCGGGTGGGGGTGGCTCTTCGCCCTTCATAATCGCCTTTATTTGTGTTTCATCAATTGTTTCATATTTAATCAAGGCCTTTGCCATGATATGTAATTTATCAATATTTTCTCTGAGAATGGTCTCTGCGCGATGATAATTGGTATCAATAATTTTGCGTATTTCATCATCAATTTCATGTGCCGTATCATCCGAGACATGCTTTGTCTGTGTGACTGAACGACCCAGAAAGACTTCGCCTTCCTCTTCACTGTACGACAGTGGTCCGAGCTTTTCAGACAGCCCCCACTTGGTCACCATATTTCGGGCAATACTGGTGGCACGCTCTATATCGTTGGAAGCACCCGTGGTTACGCCGTCTTTACCAAGAATCATCTCTTCTGCAATGCGCCCCCCAAAAAGAGTCGAAATCTGACTTTCGAGATTCTGCTTGCTGGCGCTGTATTTATCTTCTTCAGGAAGAAACATGGTGACA
>JALVDQ010000066.1 GCA_027008885.1 Thiotrichaceae bacterium
TGCTTAAATTTCCATCAGGTCAAAATTACCTCTAATCTTGTACGGATTTATTTTGCATAAAGCCAGACCTTAATATAAGCCGCAGTTATCCGGAAAGTCAGAGTCCTGGCTTTCCGGATTTATTTTTAAAAATAACGAGGTAAGAAGATGAAATACCATAAAAATAAAGTAACAAAAAGCAAATTATCAAGGTTGACTTTGGTAATGTCTGTTGTATTCGCGTCCCAGGCTGGATTTGCAGCACAAAATGACAAAATTCATGCCTTTTATGCGGATGAACATAATGTTCCGGCGGGCAGTGCTACGGGTAATAGAGTCATAGAAATAGACATTGATAGCATGGATCTTGTGAATACACTGGCAGTTCCGGGGATAACAAATCACCATGCAGATAATGGCTTTAACAGTAAGCTTTATGCTGTGCCAAAAGGTTCCGGGTATGTAAATGTTGTTGAGTTGCGTAAAGATCAGAACGGCACTACTTCAATGGAACTTACAAAGAAAATAAACCTGATTCACAAGCCTCGTTCTGGTGATGCCTACAATAAAAAGTTTAACGTAATTCTGATGGCTGCACGAAACCGTCCAATGGGTTCATTCATCAATGTAGAGACCGATGAGGTTGTAGGTACTATCGGTGAGGATGTTGACTGTAAATTAACCGATGGCTCAATGCTGTTAAGCCATGCGGATGCAAATACACATGAAGCTGCAACAAAATATCAATGTGCGCATACAGACTTTGGTGGCGACCAGATTAGCGGGCATCCGTACTGGTTGACTTCGGATTATGCTGCCATTGTTGATCGCACCAACAGACAGATATCTGTTTATTATGTATGGGAAGAAGCAGGGCAGTTAAAAAGCCGCCTGGTTAATCATTTAAAAACAAGAACCTCGGTTCATCAGATTATTCCACGTGACAGAACCTCATTACCTGTCAGCCAACAGGCTGATTTCTATGCAGTAGAAGAAGGAAATCAGGGGGGTACGGATGTATATGGAATACCTCATGCCCTGATCAAAATGAAACTAACCCAGAACGGTCTGAAATTTATTAAACGTATTGATTTGGCTCGTAGTCAGGGTAGAAGTAAATTTGTTGCCGATACAATTGCAAAAGAATGTGTCAATATTAACCGCTTTTATGGCGAAGGTACGGGTTACTCTGCTGGGTTCAGATACAGAAAATACAAAAGGCTTTTCTGGTGGGCAGGTCTGGCATCCTATAAAAATCAGGACTATACCGTAGAGTTTCCGGTTGAATGTTTAAATGCCAAACAGAATGGTGGTCATAATGCTGATTTCGCACCTGACAACAAGCATTTGTATGTAGGTTCAGCAGGTGGCTTTATGCATATCATCAATGTAGATCGCTGGAAAGTTGAAAATACGGTTAATACGGGCGGACTCTCATACGGAAATGCCTATGTTAAAGCTGGCTCAGGTCATACCTGTTTTGCGGGGGATAAACGTCTGGCAATAGTTACCAATCACACGGCAAAGTATAATACCGTGATTAATCTGGACACAAAAAAGAAAGTGGCAAATATATCACTACCCTTTGCCAATGAAGGTATTTTTAACGCCAATGTTTCACATACCTGCTATGTTGATGATGCTGAAGACTACTACTATAACTTCTGGACAGATGGTGGTGTGTTCTACAAAATTGATTTGAACAACCTCACTCTGGCGGATTCTTTATATGTTGGTGGTGTGCCTATTCAGGGCAATTACTTGTCATTGAGCAGTATTCAAACCACAACAACCACTGTGCCATTTGCTGCAAACAATGATACAGCAGCTTCTGCGGGTGAAAAAATTACGATTGATGTGTTAGCCAATGATACGGGTGATAATCTGGTATTAGCCGCTGTTGACCCTGCACAACATGGTCAGGTGTCGATTGTTAACGGCAAGCTGGAATATACGCCAACACGCGGCTTTAGTGGTACAGAAACCATCTGGTATGGAGTAACCTCGGGAGACGAGTGGCAATGGGCAGCAGCGGTTGTTACCGTTACCTCAAATATCCAGCCGGATCCATTAAAGGCGAACAAAGATACCGCAACCACAACAGCAGGTATAGCAGTGAGCATTGATGTGCTCGCAAATGACACAGGCACCGGACTGACTATCGGCTGGTACGATAAGCCAGCAAATGGCACGCTGACTGTGGTAAATAATCAGCTCCTGTATACGCCTAATGCAGGCTTTGTCGGTACAGAAGATCTCTGGTACGAAGTAGTTGATGCAGCAGGACAAACTACCTGGGGTAATCTCGTAATCACTGTGGGAAATGGCGGAAGCCCAACCCCGCTGGCTGCGAATGATGATACGGCGGAAGTCGCCCTGGGTGGAACAGTTACAATAGACGTACTGGCTAATGACGCAGGGACTAATATCGTCCTGAAAGAGATTGATAATACCTGGACAGGCTCGGCTAAAATCGTCAATAACAAGATCGAGTACACAGCCGGAAATGAAGCGGCGGTTCTTGAACTATGGTACGGTATAACTGATGACAGTGACAATGTTGAATGGGCAAAAGTAACGATTACCATCCATTAAAAGCAGCTGAGTTTGTAGTTTTGCAGGTCGGGTTGGTCTCAGCCTGACCCGACCAGGAGTCTGTCTGAGAATATGAGTCGTAGCGAGGAAAAGCTGATTTGAGCTAGATTTTTTATCAATTTGAGGCGAATGGTTGTTCTATTTAATGAAAATTGAGGAAAAATATAGCCAAATTCAGCTTTTCCGCAGTAGGCTCACTATTTTCGGACAGGCTCCTGGAAACTAGCAGACTCCTGTATGTATCATTCAGAATATTAAAAACTTTAAAATACAGAGGATTAGAAATGAAATTATTAAGCATATTATTAGCAGCTGTTTTACTCACGGCCTGCGGCGGTGGCGGAACCAGTAGTTCTGGTGGCGGAAACGGAGGCGGAACAGCAACAAACAATTCCACTAATTTAATCATTGATAATGGTCGTGGCACTATCAATAACCAGAATACAGAACAACCCAGATGATTAAGTTTGTTCTTAACTTGTAATAAAAAAGCCCGGAGAATCCGGGCTTTTTTTTCAGGATTCGATAATTCAAGTTTCGGAGTTCAAATCTATCGTTACGCAGAGGAACACAGAGATTGTAAAGTAGAAAAACAATTTATACCTTCTTCGTTTGCACACGGCAAGTTGTAGGGTTTCTGGAGTTTACGCAAGCAACCGGATTTTGGTTGGTTTCGCATGGCTACACCAACCCTACGCAACTATACAACTACGCAAAAATATGTAAAAAACAGGGGGGATGGGTGGACAGAAGACAGAGGGCAGAAGACAGCAACGTAGCCCGTATGAAGCCTTGCGGAATACGGGGATTCAACTGTGATTGAAAGGATATTTTCGTTTTCCGTTTTTACTGCTGCCGGGTTGCATCCTCCCAGGAAAATGCTTGCCAACAGGAGTGTCATTAAATACTGTGTTTGCTTTTTATGGAGATCACCTTTTGTTTAAGAGTATAGAACAACAAGCGCTGCTATCGTAATGCTGCATCGACCCTGATTTCCAGGAAATTAATAAAAAAAAGACAGTGATTCAGGATTTAATCTCAATTATTGCCTAAACTTGTCAGAGGAAAAATCAAAGTCTAAATTAAGGTATAAGATTATGGCGGTACATGTTGCAACCCATCCTTTGATTCAACACAAGCTTGGTCTGCTTCGCAAAGCGGATATCAGTACAAAAAGTTTCCGGGAGTTATCCAGTGAAATCAGCATGTTGCTGACCTATGAAGCGACCAGTGACCTGGTTACCGAGACTATTACGATTGAATGCTGGGATGGAGATGTTGAAGTTGAGCAAATTAAAGGCAAGAAAATAACGATTGTACCCATTTTACGCGCGGGTCTTGGAATGCTTGACGGGGTTATCCAGCTCTTGCCAAATGCCCGTATCAGCGTTGTTGGTCTATACCGTAATGAAGAAACACTCGAACCTGTCCCTTATTTTAATAAAATGGCACCCAAAATAGACAGGCGTATTGCGTTAATTGTTGACCCCATGCTGGCGACGGGCGGATCATTTAATGCGGCTGTCGATATGGTGAAAGAGGCTGGTTGCCCCCAAATCAAGGGCTTGTTTTTGGTTGCCGCACCCGAGGGGATTGAAGCAGTGCAAAAGAAGCATCCTGATGTGGATATCTATGTTGCTTCAATAGATGATCACCTCAACCAAAATGGTTACATTATCCCGGGTCTGGGTGATGCGGGTGATAAATTATTTGGTACCAAATAGAAGCCTGTCCAGAACAGGGATAGCAAGCCTGCTACCCTGCTATGAAAAGGCTGATTGCAACGATTTTCAAGGAGATAACGAATGCAGCAACGGGATACAAATCATTCTTTTTTTCACACTGTAATTTTAGGCGCGCAAATGCTATTTGTTGCCTTTGGCGCTCTGGTACTGGTTCCTATTCTTACCGGGCTTGATCCTAATGTGGCACTATTCACAGCGGGTATTGGCACGCTCCTGTTTCAGTTGATAACAAAGTGGCAGGTTCCGATATTTCTTGCCTCTTCGTTTGCCTTTATTGCTCCGATCATTTATGGCGTACAAACCTGGGGAATTGCAGGAACACTTTCAGGGCTTGTCGCTGCCGGTCTGTTGTATGTTGTTTTGAGTGCCATTATATTTTGGCGAGGCAAGGGAGTTATTGACCGCTACCTGCCCCCGATTGTTGTTG
>JALVDQ010000067.1 GCA_027008885.1 Thiotrichaceae bacterium
CCCATCCCCCCCCTTTTTTTACTATTTTTTATTATTTGGATTTTTCTGTCAGGCAGGTTCCTGATAAAGCATTCTGCTTATCTCACCATAATCAGGATGTGAAGAATTAATCAGCCCGAGGCGTAGCAGCAGATCAATATTTACCAGATTACAGTTATCCTTGAACTGTTCTGTTTCTGCCGTCAGATACGCCATTTCTTCAATTGGCATGAGTATAAATTCATCCACTTCGCCATCCGTATTTTCAGGAATAAATTCTTCAGGCAGCCAAAGGTCATAGTTAAACAGTGTATCGACATTCATGCCACGATGTGTTTCACCGCGGTAATGAATGGTGCTCACCCGCTTTGCCTGTTTTGCCAATGCTTCAGGTATATTGGCTTCTTCGGCAGACTCCTTGATGACATTTTGCATCCGGCTGATACCTGCCGGTTGACCACCTGCAACCATCTGGTCAAGCATTCCAGGCCAAAAAGGTTTGTCTTTTGTGCGTCTGGCAATCCAGATATGAATGCCATCCTTTTTCTGTACCAGTCCATTAATATGGATGCCAAAGCCACGCAAGCCCATATAGGTAACCGCAGCCCGCTCGATCAGCATGCGTGGTTTTTCGCCGTATTGATGAATGACAGCATAGGGTTCACCAACCCAGGTGTCTATAATGCCTTCATTATATAACGCCTGCATAACGGGCTGACAGGCTGATGTACGCTGTTCCGGGGAGGATAAATCAGGGTTTAGATGCAGACTGTTTTCATTTCGCTGAAATACCTCTTGCCACCTGTCCAGCTTATTGGCAAAAGTTTTCAGCGGGAAACCTAATGTTTCAGTGCCGATAATAAACGGGATATATTTGTCAGGTTGAAAAGTATTAGACTGGATTATTTTATCAAGGTAGCTCATGCTTCTGGACTTGTTTGCCCCATGCCTTGTTGCTTCATCTGTTGTTCCATAAACTGCTTGTAACCTTCAATAAAGACAAAGTTCTCGGCAGCCTGCTTTACATCGTGCCCCTCGCTTTCAAGCCTGTTTAGCAGGTTTTCTGCTTCAGTCAAGATATAGGTGAGTTGTTGCATATCGAATAGCTGGCTTGCCAGTGCCAGATCTTCCTTGCTGGCACAAAGCAGGGTGGGAACCAGATCGGTATTTTCAATGGGTGAATCGGGGTCAAGAATATCAGCGACCAGTTTTGATTCCAGAAAGGCGTAGTTTGCTTCTCTCGCCTTGTCTTCCTGATCCAGTTCCTGAAGCGCGTGGGCATCATTTTCTGCGCCTTTGCGTACCGACTGCATGATGACGCCAATCAGCTTTTTGATAGATTCCCTTACCTTGCTTTGATCATCTGCGACGCTGACCGAAGTGGCATATAATTTATCCAGTTTGTCCTTTACTTCCAGGATAACGTCGCTTTCTTCATTGGGCTTGAATGCTACGACCTGAGACATCACATCACGAAAATCGAGCATGAATTGCTGAAGGATTTCATGGTCTTTTTTCTGTGCTTGCATCAGGGAGTCATTGTCAAGCACCGATTTGCGTTCGCCAAATAAGGGGTTGTTTTCCCTTCTTAATAAATGTCTTTCAAAAGCACCCGGATTTTGACTGGGTATGAATTTAATTTTGTCCATATTAAATTATTTCGTTGAAAGTAAAAAAAGCAGCGTTCAGTTTTTCCGTAGCAGGCTCACTATTCCCAGACAGGTTCTAAAAATTTTTACTGATTCTGCTCTGAATTATCGCCAACTTTAAGACTGGGGATATCGGCAGATCCTATAATAAAAAGGATAAAGGTTACAAAGGCAAAAAAGAAAATAGAAGCAAGTAAACTCGCTGCAACAGGATTTCTCCAACCTAAATTATCAATCTTCAAGTAAAGAAAAATCATACTGGAAATGGAAAAGACAGCACTCAAGATTGCAAAATAGAACGCTGATTTTTGAAACTTGCTTTTATTTTTCATGGAATTTGGTTGTGTGTGTGCAATTCTTCATTATCTATGCTTATCCTTGTGGATACAAGCTAAATCAGTGAGCGCATATGGACTTTGGGATGGCGCAATAATAAATCTGAAAATATATAAAAAACCGGGGGGATGGGTGTTCAGAAGACAGAGGACAGAAGACTGAGGACAGCAACGTAGCCCGTATGAAGCCCCGCGGAATACGGGTCAGTCTGCGTTGAGTATGCAAAACGCAGGATGGCACTTTGTTAGCTATTGCTCCCGTGTTTCGTTCCTCAACGCAAAAATATATAAAAAACCGGGGGGATGGGTATCTGAGGACTGAGGACAGAAGACAGAAAGCAGCGTAGGTAGATTTACCTTTTTATCTAGTATTGGTAGGTGCAATATCAATTGTTTCTGCAACAATTTTATTGGCGATTGGCGATTGGCGATTGGCGATTGGCGTTACTAAAATTAAATAAACTCAGATTATGATGCTGCCGGGATTTGCAGTCGATTCTTTTGAAATCCAACATGGTTGGGATGGATATTAACAACTTATGGACTTCCTCTCTTTTAAATCATTTATAAGCATTCCTGTTCTTATTGCTTTTTATTATTTTGGGGCGGCTATTTTCCCCTTTTTTATGTGGTTTGTATCTACCTGGCTGATGAGGAAATATCGAGTCATTGGAGACATGCATACCAAGGGGAAAAAAATGGTCTGGGGTGCTTTAAATATTAAACAAAAAGTGATGCTAATTAGTGCATTCCTTATGGCATTTTTATTTATGGAGTTATTCTGGAGGATGCTGTTTGAATTTCTTATTGCTTACATGCAAATGCGTGATGCCTTATTAAAATGAAGTTTATTGTAAATCTATGGGGCAGATGTTTACATCTGCTTTATTTATTATTGCTGGCAACAGTTATCGGTTATGTCTGGTTTCAGGATGGCGTAAAAACACTTGGAGCAAATACTACTTAATATACCCCGCATGTCCAGGTCTCCCGCGCTTATCATGGTAATATTTAAAGCGAATCTGGCTTTCAATGCCGTGGCAGTTTACGCAAAACATTCCTTGTGGGCTTTTAGCATTTAAAAAGCTGTTTAACACATTACCTTCTTCATTTTGCCCTTTTCTTATTGCAGAGTGCTTGCCACCTGCTGGCATCCAGCGGTGCGGGTTATGACAGGTGATACAGGCTATTTGACCGTTGATTTTGTTATTTCCATATTGATCAACCAGCGGAAACTGTTTGGAATTAGATTTTAAGACCAAATCCCGTTGCGGATGCGTGTAATGCTTAACTTGCTTTTCATGGGCTATTCCCTTGTCTCGATGACAGGCAAAACAACTTCGGTCACGTTTTAATACCTTTTTTGCTAGTGGACCAATGCCAGATCCTATAAATAGTCGGTCAGCGCCTTTTGGGGCTTTATGCATTGAGTGACAGCTTCCGCACACACCTGCATCTGCGGGTGATTGCTTATTTAGGTTATGACTTTTTTTAGCGGTGCGTTGCATATTATGATCGCTGTAAATAACAGCTGATTCGGATTGGTGACAGTTTTTGCAGAGTTGTCCATTTTTATGATCTTCAACTAATGCTGGTGTATTTGGCTTGCCATGATGAACCGAGTGACAACTCAGACATTGCAAGTTTTCCACTTTTTTGCCTGCAATGCTTATTGCTTTACTAAGTTTTATATTAACGGGGTGAATACCCTTTTTACGTGCCTGCTTTATGCTATTGGCATGTTGTCCTGGATGGCAACTAATGCAAAGCTGGTTGGCATCCTTTTTGATTAATGATGGTGTATTCTCTTTGCCATTATGCAGACTGTGGCAGGTCTGGCACTCTATTTTCCTGATTGTTTTATTATTAAATTTTAACGCTTGCTTTAAGGTGAAGTTCACAGGATGAATGCCCTTCTTATGTGCTTGCTGTTTATTATTCGCAGTTTGAGCAGGGTGGCAATTTGCGCATAATTGCTTTTCATTCTGGACTAATGAAGGCGTGTATTTTTTACCCTTATGAACGCTATGACAGCTCTGGCACTCAAGCCTTTGTATATTTTTACCTGCTATTTTAACGTTCTTTCTGAGCTTTAAATTAACAGGGTGAACGCCTTTTCTACGAGCATCTTTTCTGCCTTTGTTGTTTTGTCGAGCATGGCAAGTGGCACAAAGCTGTTTTTCATAAATTGCTAATGAGGCAGTATTCTTTTTGCCATTATGCACGCTATGACAGCTTTTGCATTCCACGCTATGAATGCTTTTAGCTGCAATTTTAACGGTCTTTTTAAGCTTTAAATTAAGCGGATGAACACCCTTTTTTCGTGCCTCTTTACGTCCTTGATTATTCTGTCTTGCATGGCAAGTGATACAAAGCTGTTTCTCATTAATCACTAACGCTGAGGTGTTTTTAATACCATCATGCACGCTATGGCAACTTTGACACTCAACCTGCTTGATAGCCTTGCCTGCTAGTTTGACCGTTTTATCCAGCTTTTCATGGATGGGGTGAATGCCTTTAGAATGTGCCTGTTTTTTATTGCTGGAATGCTGATGGCTATGGCAGTCCTCACAGCGCTCATCAGGTGTTTTAGCGGTATGCAATAAAGCAGAATTGAGCATACCACCATGTACATCATGACAGCTTTGACACTCAACTTTTTCTACTTTCTTATGCTTTAGCGTCATCTTGTTTTTAGGCTTAACATTAACGGGATGAATCCCCTTTTTATGAGCTGATTTTTTGCTGACACTGGTCTGTTTT
>JALVDQ010000068.1 GCA_027008885.1 Thiotrichaceae bacterium
TTACATTAGCTCAACATTTGGCATTTACAGCATTGTTGAGTATATACAAAAAAACCGCAGAGCATTGACCCGGAGTTAAACCCGGAGCCAATATTTTCTACGGTTTTAAGCTTCTAGACTTAACTAACCTTGATTGTTTTTAACATAATCAATAGCCAACTGAACTGTTGTAATTTTTTCAGCTTCCTCGTCTGGAATTTCAGTTCCAAACTCTTCTTCCAGAGCCATCACCAACTCAACAGTATCCAATGAATCCGCGCCCAGGTCATCGACAAAAGAAGCGTTATTGGTCACTTCTGACTCATCAACACCTAACTGCTCCACAACAACACTTTTAACGCGTGCTTCAACATCATCACTCATGATAATTATTCCTTCACTATTTAAAAAACCATCTAAAAAAGGCGAACATAAACGCCGATTCAAGAAACCACGGCGACATTGTAGTGAAAATAAGGACTCTGCACAATTAAAAACTTTAACAGCACCACTTAAGTACCCGCTCAAAATCAATCTAACAAAATTTTGTTTGGGTACTTACGACATATACATACCACCATTGACATGCAGTGTTTCTCCAGAGATATACGAGGCCATATCCGAGGCTAAAAACAAAACTGCATTGGCGATATCTTCTGGCTGACCCAGCTTGCGCATGGGGATATTTTCCAGCAGCTTTTTTCGTTGCTCAGCAGAGAGTTCTCGCGTCATATCCGTATCAATAAAGCCCGGAGCCACCACATTGACCGTTATACCACGAGAGCCAATTTCTTGCGCCAGAGACTTTGAAAAGCCCACAACGCCCGCTTTGGCTGCCGCATAATTCGCCTGACCCGCATTGCCTGTGGCACCGACAACCGATGAAATTGAAATTATCCGCCCGCTGCGTGCTTTCATCATTCCCTTTAAACAGGCTTTACTCAGTCGGTATACGGAGGTCAGATTGGTTGAGATAATCGCATCCCACTCCTCTTCCTTCATGCGCAGCATCAAGTTATCACGGGTTATGCCCGCATTATTGACCAATACGGTAATCGCACCATATTCAGCTGTCACCGCCTTGATCAGGGCATCAATGGATGCCTGATCAGTGACATTCAGATTCATGCCCTTGCCTTTAATACCAGCCTCAGCAAAATAATCACTGATGGATTGCGCGCCCGCATCCGTGGTTGCCGTACCGATAACGGTCGCTCCCGCCTTTCCCAGAGTCTCTGCAATGCTGCGCCCGATACCCCTGCTTGCGCCAGTTACCAATGTTATTTGTTCTTCCAGTTTAATCATGCTGTTCCTTATAAAAATATATAAAAAAGGGGGGGATGGGTATTTCTTTAAGAACCTGTCCGGGAGTCGCACAGTTTCAGCGCCTTCTCCAGCGAAGCACTGTCACTGATACAAATATTCCCTAATTTACGGTTTATGCGTCTGTTTAAACCGAATAAAACCTTGCCCGGACCAAATTCAATCATGCTATCTGCGGCATAATCCTGGTGCAGATTATTAATCGTATCCACCCATTTTACCGGCTTATAAAGCTGTTTTGACAGCGCAGCCTGCTTTTCTGCGGCTGTTTCATAACTTTTTGCTTCAATATTTTGCAAAACCGGAAATTGTGTTTGCGAAAAGCTTACAGACGACAACTCCTGATCCAGCTTTTGTGCTGCATCTTTCATCAAACTGCAATGAGATGGAACACTCACCGCAAGCTTGATTGCGCGTTTTGCTCCCGCTTCCTGCAAGCGTTCAATGGCAGCATCAACGGCTGAGGCAGCGCCCGCAATCACAACCTGACCGGGTGAATTAAAATTGACCGCCTCCACAACCTGATTCTGCTTATGACTGACATCTGCGCAAATCGTCACGATAAGTTCGTCATCCAGACCCAGAATCGCAGCCATCGCGCCACTACCTGCGGGTATTGCCTGCTGCATATAGCTGGCGCGTTTCGCCACCAGTGCCATGGCATCGGCATAATCAAGTGCGCCACTTGCCACCAGTGCCGAATATTCGCCCAGGCTATGTCCTGCTGCGGCAACAGGCTGGCAACCGCCCTGTTCCAGCCACACTCGCCAAACAGCAATACCCGCCGCCAGCATGGCGGGCTGGGTATTCTGCGTCTGGTTTAATTCGGTCGCATCTTGTTGCTGCGTTATTTTCCACAGATCCTTGCCGAGAATATCAGAGCCTTCTGCAAAGGTTTGGGTAATCACGGCATATTGCTCTGCCAATTCTGCCAACATGCCCGTAGACTGGGAACCCTGCCCTGGAAAAATTGCCGCAAACTGCATTTTTAATCCTTGTCATTAAAAAAACCGCCCATATCATATTAGCGCATCCCAATGAATACAAGCGACTTGGGAATGAAAATTCAATTTGGGCAGAATCGGGCAGGGCTGATCAAACCTGAAGATGATGAAATAATACTTGTTAAATACAGCAGGTAATGGATAATACAGTGTTTCAAAGAGGTAATAGACTAAAATAGCATGGCGAAAGAAGATAGTATAGAAATGGAGGGTACTGTAATAGAAACACTACCCAACACAACCTTCAAGGTAGAGCTGGAAAACGGGCATGTCGTTAATGCTCACATATCGGGGCGTATGCGCAAAAACTACATTCGTATATTGACAGGCGACAAGGTAACCGTTCAATTAACTCCCTATGACCTGACAAAGGGCAGGATTACCTACCGCAGCAAGTAGTAATCCACAAAACCTAATAAAGCATAGAAATACTTAAGCTTAATAAACTTAATAATAAAAAAGGCAGTCGTTTGACTGCCTTTTTTATTATTGACAACCAAGAACAAGAACCACAAAGTTATTAGCCTCTTCCCCGATAAGCATCAACCTTTTGCTCAGGTACCCAAACACCCTTGGGTATTTCGCCCTGGGCAAAAAACACATCAATCGGCATTCCGCCGCGTGGATACCAGTAACCGCCGATGCGAATCCATTTTGGCGCGATTTCACGAATCAACCTTGTGGCAATACCAACCGTGCAATCCTCATGGAAAGCACCGTGATTTCTGAATGAGCCGAGGAACAGTTTGAGCGATTTGCTTTCCACCAGGTGAGCATCGGGAATATAGTCAATCACTAAATGTGCAAAATCGGGCTGCCCTGTGATAGGACATAATGAAGTAAATTCAGGCACTGTAAAACGCACCATGTAATCAACATCCGACTGAGGATTGGCAACGCTCTCGATAACCGCCTCATCAGGGCTTTCAGGCAATCTTGTTTCACCACCCAGCTGGGTTAGATTCTGGTATTTATTTTTTTCAGTCATGCGCGGACAATAACATAATCCGGCAAATTAAGGGTGACTCTATTTATTTTGCCAGCCAGGTTTTGCACAATACAAATACAAATGACACGATTAGATACAATAATCGTATCAAAACATGATACGATTAAGGATCTGATTCATATCATTTAGAACGCATTCAGCACATGAGCACACAGGAAAACAAATGGATTTGGCAACATCCGCAATGGACTCATTTCAGTTTTCAGGCTGATCTGATTCTGCCCTATTTTGAACAGGCTACTGCCAAGGTTGCGCCCCTCAACCTGCTGACTGCCGAGTTAAACAAACACAAGCAATTAACTCTGGAATCACGGATTTTGCTGGAGGAAACCCTGGCAAGTGCCAAAATTGAGGGTGAATTACTCGATCGCGAGTCGGTACGCTCCAGCATCGCCAGACACCTGGGTCTTGCTGAAACAAACAGAACTTCGCGTTCGGCAGAAGCCTTTGTCGAAGTCCTGCTTGCATCTATGCGTAGCTCTCACAAACCTCTAAGCAAGCACTTGTTGCATCAATGGCATGGCATGATGTTTTATGAAAAACCGCTATTGCATGACATTATCATCGCTAATTATCGTAATGACACCATGCAGATACTCTCTGGTCGTTATGGCAAGCAGAAAATCCATTTTGAAGCGCCTTGCAATCACCGACAATGTATAGAGAAAGAAATGAAGCAGTTTTTAAACTGGCTAAACTCAGAGACACAAATGCCCTGCATGATAAAAGCAGCCATCGCAAAGTTCTGGTTTGTAACTATTCATCCTTATGATGATGGCAACGGACGTTTATCCCGGATTATTGCCGAGCGGCTACTGGCTCAAAATGAAAATAGCCCACTGAGACTCTATTCAATTTCCAGTGAAATAGAAAAAAACAGAAATGACTACTATGCCCTGCTTGAAAAAAATCAGAGAATAAATGACCAGTCCAGCAATAGCATAGATCTGACAGAATGGATAATCTGGTTCTTACAACGCATTAGCGATGCAGCCCAAACCAGCATGAAACATTTGCAGAAAATACGTTTTAGCACAAAATTCTGGGATGCTCATCGTCATACTGTGCTGAACACACGACAAAAAAAACTCATTTCGCGCCTGCTGGAAACGGATGATTTTGCAATCTCCGGCATCTCCCGAAGCAAGTATAAAAGCATGGCACACACAAGCGATATAACCGCAGCCCGTGATTTAAAAGACCTTGTGCAAAAGCAGATTTTAATTCCACTCGGAGAAGGTCGCAGCAGAAAATATCGGCTAAAAAAATAAGGAAGTAAAAAACATGTGAAAAACAGGGGGGATGGGTATAAGCTTTCTTAAAGACCTATTTCAGACTAACTCCCGGGGGGGGATTTATATTGAGCACTAAAACCATATTCTG
>JALVDQ010000069.1 GCA_027008885.1 Thiotrichaceae bacterium
GCGTAACCGACCAGATTTAACCTCGCTTGTGGTTGGTTTCGCAAAGCTACACCAACCCTACCTAAGTGTGTGAAAAACAGGGGGGATGGGTTGTTATTATCTACTCGCTTTATTAATAAATTTATAGAACATTTTATCAAAGAGTGAGGCATCTATTGCAGTTATCCATGGGCGTAATGCAGAAACACAATCCAGTCCGGCATAATAGTTTGCCATCTTTGGGGTGCCGTTGTGTTGCCGTGCCTGCTGTCGATAGCTGCGCCAGTCTATTTTCAGAGGGAGCGCCGCGAGTTGCTGCTCTGGCGGTTCTATGCATCGTTCATTGCTGCGTTCTGTAAACAATGGCATCACTTCTGTTTCTACCCGGAGCTGTGTTTTTGCATGTGCCAGGGTGACATGACGCAAGGCTTCCCATGGTTCCAGTGCTACCAGAATATCAAGTTCGCCCCGGGGTATCCCCTGCCCCAGAACAGTCAGGCTTTGCTCACTGATTCTGATTTCGGCAAAGACACTTCCCAGAGACTGTGCGCCCCCCTTGTGAACGGTAAACTGACAGTAGTAACCCGTCTCCAGGAGTAATTGCGCCAGAACTTTTGCCAGACTGTTGATACCTTGCCCGCCAATGCCTGCGATAATAAGATCAAGTTTCAAAATAGTGCCCTTTGGGAAGCTGCTACACCGAGTAGTTAATTTTTTTGAACCATTTTTTAAAGCCCCGGTCAGAGGGTTATGTAAGTAATAATATATAAAACGCTACAGAAGAAAAACAAGACAGAAGAACAATAATATAACTAATGGAATAATGAAAATAATGTAATGAATAAGAATAAAAAAACAGAAGAAGAAAAAAGAACCTAAAAAATAATTACAATAATAGAAACAAAGAGAGCCACCAGGCTCTCTTTTTTTGCCTGGGCTCCCGGACGGGCAGGCTAAGCAAGTGCCAGCCACTCCTTTGCAATCACTTCTCCAGACAGATGCTGAATTGAAGGGATCGCATTTTTTCTGAAGTATTGCAGTAACTTGTCATCAAAATAAAGCCTGTCCATTGCCTTGCCAAGTTGTCTGAGATTTTCATTTTCAACCAGCAGTCCGTTTTCACCATCGCGTACAATTTCACGCGGTCCGGCAGGACAATCAGTCGCTACAATGGGACACTCAAGTGCCAGTGCCTCAATCAATACCATTGGAAATGCTTCGGTGCGGCTTGAAAGAACAAGAAACCTTGCACCCGCAAGATAGGGAAAGGGGTTACTCTGTGTGCCTGCCAGATGTACTTTTTCCTGCAATTTGAGGCGCTTGATCTGTGCCTCCAGTTCAGGGCGCAGTTCGCCATCTCCGACAATAATCAGATCACATTGTGCCTGTAATTTGCTCTGCGCATAGGCATCAATAAGCAGATCGTAGCGTTTTACCTCATGGAAGCGACCCAGGGCGACGATATAAGGTTTGGGATGAGAATGCGGCTTGTCTACCTGGGCTACAATATCCTCAACATTTACCGGATTATAAATTCTTGATACATTTTTCAAGCCGTAATCAGTCTGCAAAATATTCACCACATCATCAGACACGGCGACAATATTTTTGGCTCTGGGGTATGTTGTCCTAAGCAGAAAGGATTCAAAAAAACTTAATTCCCTGGGATTGCAGTGAACCGATAAGGCGGCATCAGGAAACGCCATGGCAGTCGGAAAGTTAGCCGTTTCCATAAAGCCGTAGACATAATCAAAACGCTCTTTTTTAATCAGCTGGCGCAGTTTGTAGGCACGCTTTAAAACATTAAAGACTTTGCCCGGTACAGATTTTTTCTGCGGACAGTCAAGATGAATCAGCCTTCCGGGTGGCTGATAATGAATTTCGTCATCCTGAAAAATGACAATACTGACTTCATTTTCCCTGGAGAGCGCATTTGCCAGGTTTATGGCTACCCGCTGCCCTCCTCCCAGGTCAAGATCAGCAATGATTATGGCGATTTTTTTCATTATTGTTGCAACCTGTTTCGTATCTTAAACTGATATTAACGAAAAAAAACCACTATGTAGAGCGGATTAGGACAAGAGGAGCTATTTCCAGTAAGACAGCTTTTTGCGTATTTTAAATTTTCTGAACATACCGATCGGCTTGGCTTTATCCGGCTTGTCAGGAGCAGCAATAAAATCCTCAACAGCCTGTAATACACGATAGCTGGAACGTCCGTCATAATAGGGATGAATACTGTCCGCATAGCTTCTTACCTTTTGAAGATAGTCTGCCGATGGCTGCAGCGCCTGGGTAATTTTTGCTTCCAGCTGATGCGCTTCTTCAATGTGCATTAAGTGTGGCAGTTTTGGCTCCACCCGAAAGGCAACCACGGGTTTATTCTGAATCAAAAATTCAGACTTGATTGAAGATGAGTCACACACCAGCACATCTGCCTGTTGCAGCAACGGAATCACATTATCTGTCTCAATAAAGCTCAGATTGTCATGCTGCATGGCTTTGTAGTCAGCCACAATTTTCTGATCCATTTTGGGATGAAAAGTCACCAGCCAGCGCCATTTGTTATTTTGCGAAAGCCTGCTGATCTGCTCTTGCAGATGGGGAGCAAGCGTATAGCGTGGTGTAAATGTTGATGCCACCAAAATCACGGGCTTGTCATTTTTTTTATTTTTGCCCTGTTTGTCATCCCAGAAGAGCGGATCAACCTTGCTCCAGCCTGTTTCGATAACCTTGAAAAAGCCCTGCTCTCTGGCAGCTTGCGAATAAGCTTCGGTAAGATCAGGACCAGGCGTACAATAAAGATCAAACCAGGGGCGCACAATAGTTGAGTAAGCGCTATTGTCACGTTTGCGCTTTTCACTCGCAAAACCATGAAACAGTCGTGTCTTGACTCCTGGAAAAAAATGCGGAATTTCATTACCCGGAGCAAAAATAGCCCTGGGTTGATATTTTAAAACCTCTTCAACGCTTTTGATTTCTTTTTCATCGGGCTGAATATAGTCACGATTAATCTCATTACCTTCAAAAAACCACCTTACTTCACCACCACAATTTCGAATCGCCTGTTGCAGTGGTCTTAAAATGGCGAAAGAGTAATTCTGCGAGACATAAAATAAATAGTGATATGCAAACTTGTTTTCAGATACAGAAGCGGAGGCAGTCATGGAGATTAAACCGAATGATAGCTCTTGTACCACTGAGCAAAGTTGGCAACACCCTGCTCCACCGTCATGGAGGGCTTATAATCAAAATCACGAATCAGGTCAGTGACATCGGCATAGGTATCTGGCACATCTCCTGGCTGTAACGGCAGCAGCTCCTTGTCTGCTTCAATACCCATTGCTTTTTCAAGTGCCGTAACATAATCAAGCAACTCGACCGGATGATTATTGCCAATATTATAAATTCGCCAGGGCGCTGAACTGCTGCCAGCATCGGGATTATTGCCATCCCAGTCGGGGTTTGGCTGTGCAGGTTTATCCAGCACACGAATTACGCCTTCGACAATATCATCAATATAAGTAAAATCGCGGCGATGCTTGCCGTAATTATAAATCTGGATTTTCTCACCCGCCAGCATGGCACG
This sequence comes from Thiotrichaceae bacterium, assembly GCA_027008885.1. Classification (GTDB taxonomy): domain Bacteria; phylum Pseudomonadota; class Gammaproteobacteria; order Thiotrichales; family Thiotrichaceae; genus Cocleimonas. The sequence continues at coordinate 3,569 of JALVDQ010000069.1, forward strand.
GGTAAATTTTTGCAATGCCATATCAGGGCGATCCCAGGGACCATATACTGTGAAGAAGCGCAAACCAGTGGTTGGTAAACGGTAAAGATGACTATAAGTATGCGCCATTAATTCACTGGCTTTTTTGGTTGCGGCATACAGGCTCACAGGATGATCCACATTATCGTGAATACTAAACGGCATCTTGGTATTTGAGCCATAAACTGAACTGGAGGAGGCATAAACCAGATGCCCAACCTGGTTATGACGGCAACCTTCCAGAATATGCGCAAAGCCCACCTGATTGGTATCAATATATGCCAGTGGATTTTGCAGCGAATAGCGGACCCCCGCCTGCGCTGCCAAATTGACCACACCCTCAAACTTTTCTTTGGCAAAAAGCGTCTCCATGCCCTCACGATCTTCAATACTCATACGCAGATGAGTGTAGTTTGGGTGATCTGCATGGCGTGCAAGACGTGCCTCTTTTAATGCCGGATCATAATAATCATTGTGATTATCAATACCAATAACCTCATCGCCTCTTTCCAGCAGGCGCATGGATAAAGCCGAACCAATAAAACCTGCTGAACCGGTAACTAATACTTTCATTTATTATGATCCTAAAAAACCATATATTTTCCAGAAAAAGGGGTAATACCCATCTCCTGTTTTTCACATATTTTTCGCGCACTTAGGTAGGGTTGGTGTAGCTTTGCGAAACCAACCACAAGCGAGGTTAAATCTGGTCGGTTACGCAAACTTCACCGACCCTACACTGTCCTCTGTCCTCAGAAACACCCATCCCCCCCTGTTTTTATATATTTTTGTAACCATTCAAACAAAAACAGGGGTTCAATTTTCATAAAATAGAATATTTATTCACCTCAAATTCTATTAAATGCCTTTTATACATCCTGTGGATAAGTTTGTGGATTAAAGGTATAGAAATAGTCTAAGTCACTGTCTTTATAAACAAAAGAAAAGTTCAATATTTTTTTGAAGTTTTTGTGATATTTTATATATATCAATAACTTAAAGCTATGTTCTAAATTAAAGAAAGGCTTTTGATCTCTATATTCAGTTTTTGTTAATCTTCCGGGCGCGCTGTGAATAACAGGCAAAAGGAAAGCCTCATTGCAGAGGCTTT
>JALVDQ010000070.1 GCA_027008885.1 Thiotrichaceae bacterium
CTTGAAAACAAAGATACAATATCAATATCAATCCATTAGTTTGCAAAATAAAAGACCATCAATCCGGTTTATTTAAACAAGTTTTTTTGACATGCTATAATTCTGGGAAAGGAAAAAGAATAAACCGGAAATAATAAATACCGCATGATAAAGCAAGGAATCAATATAAAACTTGGGCAGTCATTGTCCATGACTCCTCAATTGCAACAGGCTATTCGCCTCCTTCAACTCTCTTCTGTTGAACTTCAGCAAGAAATACAGGAAGTATTAGAAACCAATCCTCTGCTTGAGCGGAAAAATGAATCCAGTTCAGCTGAAGATACTCAGGATAGCAATCTGGACTCTGCCACTTCTGCCGAGTCGCAATCCACAACAGAAACAATCCCTGAAGACCTGAACATTGATGCCGACTGGGATGATATCTATGATCCTGCCTGGAAAGTCTCAAATAGCGATATAGAGCATAATGCCTCTGATTTTATAGAAACCATGCATTCATCACCTCAGGGCTTGCATGAGCATCTTGTCTGGCAAATAGAAATGAGCAATTTAAGTGTTCAGGATAAGGAGGTGGCGAGATTAATTATCGACTATATTGATGAAACGGGTCTCTTGACAGAATCACTTGAACAGATACACCAATCCGTTTCCGGGCATTTTCTGCTTGAACTTGATGAGGTTGAAGCGGTTCTCACTTATATCCAGCATTTAGACCCCATTGGTGTTGGCGCCAGATCCTTGAGTGAATGTCTGCTAATACAACTTACGCATGAATATCAGTCTCATCCATTGTTTAAAAAAGCAAAAATTTTACTGGAAAAGCACATTGAGCTGCTTGAAAAAAGAGATTTTACAGGCTTGAGAAAAGCATTACGCCTGAAACCTGCTAAACTCGAAGAGTTAATGCAACTGATTCGTTCACTGGACCCAGCACCGGGGAAAAAACTGAGTGATGCAGAGACTGACTATATAACACCTGATATTTATGTAAAAAAAGTTAAGGGAAAGTGGAAAATTTCCATCAACGGAGATACCCAGCCCAGCCTTCAAATTAATGATTACTATGCTGCCATGCTTGATAAAAACAGAAACGGCAAAAACAGTTCTGAGCGTTTACAGAACGAAACCAGTAACTACATTAAAGATAACCTGCAGCAGGCACGCTGGTTTATTAAAAGCATAGAAAACAGAAATACCACGATTATCAATGTGGCTCATGCCATTATTGAACGCCAACTGGCTTTTTTACAATATGGTGATGAAGCCATGAAACCCATGAAATTAAGTGATTTGGCAGAACAGCTGGGTTTACATGAATCAACCATATCCAGGGTAACAACCAGAAAATACATGCATACACCGCGTGGTGTTTATGAATTTAAATATTTTTTCTCCAGTCACGTCAATACAGACACAGGCGGAGAATGTTCTGCTACGGCTATACGCGCCATGATTAAAAAACTGATTGCCAAAGAAGAACCGAGTAAACCCTTGAGTGACAGCAAATTAACAGACTTGCTCAATGAGCGAGGTATTAAAGTAGCGCGACGTACTGTCGCGAAATACCGCGAAGCATTATCCATTCCTGCATCTCATAACAGAAAGGTTTTTGCGTAATTTTTGTAAAAGATGTGCAAGGATAATCAGCTTCTTCCGTGACTTTATCTGAAACAATCTGAAACTGCTTTTCAGCTAAATTCACATAATCCAAAACAGGAGTAAATACGATGCAATTAGATATTACTGGTCAGCACCTGGATGTAACCCCATTACTCAATAATTATATTAAAGAGAAGGTTACAAGACTAAAACGTCATTTTGATCAAGTACTTAATATCCATGTCATACTCGAAGTACAAAAACACAAGCATAAGGCTGAAGCCTCAATAAATGTCAGTGGCAACCATATTTTTGCCGTCGGTAATGGTCACGATATGTATGCTGCTATTGATTCACTGGCTGACAAGCTGGATAGACAAATCCTCAAACACAAGGAAAAAATACGCAATCACCACAGAAACGAAGGCAGTCATCGCAATTTTAAGACGAATTATGATGAAATAAATCAAATCGCCTGATTCTGAACCCGTGAGGCGAAGACGAATAATTAGCCTCACTGATTCAGGATAATTTTATACTTGGATACTGGATACCTTATAATCGTGTATGTTTCTCATTATCAGGTATCCAGTCAATATTACACATGTCTACTAACCCTCCCCCACTTTTAGTACCAGAACGCATAGAAATAGTAAAAAAAATAGAAAGCAAAAAATGTGTTTTTGACCTGCTCACAAACCTGCTGATAAAAAACCAGAATGATGTTACCAGAAACGAGGTTTTTGATGCCTTAATCTCTCGTGAAAAACTCGGAAGCACCTGCCTTGGCAAAGGTGTCGCCATCCCCAGGGCACATCTGGATATCCCTTACCCCAGAGTAGCTTTATTAGTCATACAACAGGGTCTGGATATCGAGACCGTTGACAATAAACCAATCAAACTATTTCTGGCTATTATTGTCCCTAATCAGCAAAGGGAAGAATATGTTGAAGTGATAAAGAAGCTCAATCATATTTTGACGGATGATGAGCAAATCAAAATATTTACCGAAACAAATAATAAAGAATATTTATCCAATTATTTTGTATCTCTTTTTGATAATGAAATTAACCCGGAAATCATGGAAGATAGCTGATATGCATCTTATTATCATTACAGGAATGTCAGGTGCTGGTAAATCTATTGTTCTTCATACACTGGAAGACCAGGGATATTACTGTATTGATAACCTTCCTCTGGAATTACTTGATCAGGCTTTAAGCACCGAACGCCTGCTAAAAAGAAAAAAAATTGCCATAGTCATTGATGTAAGAAGCGGCAAAAAATATCTGCAAAAGCTGGCAGGCATGGTCTTAAACTACAGAAATTCCTTCAAGACTGACATTATTTATCTATATGCCGGAAAATCAGTCTTGATCAAGCGATATGATGAATCACGCAGAAAACATCCCCTGTCAGACAATAAAACCTCACTCAGGGAAGCCATCCTAAAAGAATATGAATTACTCCTTCCGGTTAGAGAAATTTCTGACCTGAAAATAGATACCAGTACAACAAATATCTACGAACTTGCCACTATCATCAAAAAACGCGTATGCGCCTCGGAAAATCAGTCTTTATCGCTCATGTTTCAAAGTTTTGGTTTCAAGCACGGTACTCCGAGGGATTCTGACTTTCTGTTTGATGTGCGTTGCCTGCCAAATCCTTTTTGGATTCCAGAACTACGCGAACACACAGGTCTGGAAAAAGAAGTCATTGACTGGCTACAATCGCATGAGCTAGTCAACAAAATGGAACAGGATTTAACTACCCTGATAAAAAACTGGATTCCCCATATTATTAAAAGTCAAAGAGCTTATCTAACAATTTCAATTGGATGCACTGGGGGACACCATCGTTCCGTCTATTTAACTGAACGTCTTGCTGGATACTTTCGCAAAAAGTATAAAAATTCTGTTATTGTTCAGCATCGAGAGTTATAAATAGCATCCAGGAGACTGTCCGGAGATATGAGTGACTCAATCAATCTGGGGACGAGTCCCCTTAACCGCATTCCTGCCCAAAATTTTAATAAGCCAATTAAATGACCAAACCAGTTCATCAAAACATAGAAGATAAGCTAAGTCGTCTGACCGATGTCATCGAGAGTGGCTCCCTGTTCCAGTTGCAAAGCATGATAAATGCCCTGCACCCTGCTGAAATTGCACACATTCTGGAATCCTCACCACCTTCGCGGCGTTCTATTATCTGGGAGCTCATTGACCCGGAAAATGAAGGTGAAACACTTATTGAACTGGGGGATGAAGTCCGCTCCAACCTTGTCGATGATATGGAATCGGGTGAACTTGTTGCCGCTGTAAAAGACCTTGAAGTTGATGATATTGTTGACTTCCTGCAGAGCCTTCCTGATGAGTTGACAGAACAGACACTTGCCGGAATGGACAGGCAGCAACGCAACAGGATTAAGGCAGCACTTGCCTATGATGAAGATACTGCTGGCGGTATGATGAATACCAAGGTAATCACCATCCGCGCAGATGTTTCAGTTGATGTTGTATTACGCTATCTACGCATGCAGGAAGAACTGCCCTCGCATACGGATTCACTGATTATTGTTGATAAATATGGAAAATATGTTGGCATTCTCCCCATTACAAGCCTGCTGACAAGTCGTCCTGACCAGAAAATACAGGATTTGGTTGACGATCAGCAACCAGCTATTCCGGCTGATATGCCCAGCAATGAAGTCGCCAGCCTGTTTGAAGACAGAAACCTTATCTCTGCACCTGTTGTCGATGAAAATGGCATTCTGCTGGGTAAAATTACGATTGACGATGTTGTTGACGTCATCCGTGATGAAGCCGAGCATTCGATGATGGGAATGGCAGGTTTAAATGAGGAAGAGGATCTTTTCGCACCAGTCATCAGCAGCTCAAAACGACGCGCACTGTGGTTAGGAACCAACCTGCTGACCGCTTTTCTGGCATCATGGGTAATCAAACAGTTCACCAGCACACTGGAATCTGCGATTGCACTTGTGGCATTAATGAGCATCGTCCCCAGCATGGGAGGCATTGCAGGCAGCCAAACCTTAACCCTTGTCATTCGTGGTCTGGCTTTAG
>JALVDQ010000071.1 GCA_027008885.1 Thiotrichaceae bacterium
CATCCCCCCTGTTTTTCACATATTTTTGCAAAGTTGCGCAGGATTGCTGCAACCATACGCAACCAAGCAGATCTGCTTGGTTGCGTAAACTTCACCAATCTACATGCTGTCCCCCTCTGTCTTCTGATACACCCATCCCCCCACTTTTTTACATATTTTTAATTTGCTGAGTAAGCCTTTTTGACTCACTCCAGCCATTAAACTAAACTTGCTGGTGTACGAAACAGTTTGGTATTTCTGTTATCAAACGGCGAAAGATAAATCACCGCTTTTACTTGTCCTTCACGCTCATCCGGAATAAAAATAATGAATGCAGAGATACTTATCAATATCACCCCCCAGGAATCACGGGTTGCTTTCCTTGAAAACAGTATTCTTCAGGAAATAATGATCGAACGTAATTCTAATCAGGGAATTGTCGGTAATATTTACAAAGGCAAGGTAACTCGCGTTTTACCCGGAATGGAAGCCGCTTTTATTGATATCGGGCAGGAAAGAGCTGCTTTTTTGCACGCATCTGATTTACGTTTTCCTGCTGCTGCCATTTTCAATGGCGATACGCCCAGGGAAGAAATCGAAGTACCTTCAATCAGCAAGCTTTTACACCCTGGGAAACAGGTTTTGGTACAGGTCATAAAAGACCCTCTGGGAACCAAAGGCGCGCGCCTGACCATGCATGTAACAATACCGTCACGCTATCTGGTGCTTATGCCTGATACCGAAACGATTGGAGTTTCCAGCAAAATAACAGATGAGGATGAACGTAACCGTCTGAAAGATATTATCCGCAAAGCGCGCAACAGGTTTCAGAAAGCGCAGGAAGAAGATAACGATAATGCCGTACCACAAAAAAAATATGGCTATATTGTGAGAACAGCAGCTGATGGTATCAATGAAGAAGCAATCATTGCGGATATGACCTTTTTAAACATGCTCTGGGAAAAAGTCTCTGCAAATCATTCTGCTGGCACACAGCTCATCTATTCTGACCTGCCGTTAGTGCAACGCGCCCTGCGTGATCTGGTTTCTGAAGATATTGAAAGTATCAAGGTCGATTCACGCGAAACTTATATCAGCCTGTATAAATTTGCGAAAACATTTATACCCGAACTGCTGGATAAAATTGAACATTATACGGGCGAACGCCCAATTTTTGATTTACATAATGTTGAAGATGAAATTCAGAAATCACTGAAACGCAAAGTACAGCTCAAATCTGGCGGTTATCTGATCATTGACCAGACTGAAGCGATGACGACCATTGATGTCAATACCGGCGGTTTTGTCGGACACCGAAACCTTGAGGAAACCATTTTCAAAACCAATCTGGAAGCAGCACAAACAATTGCCCGGCAACTGCGCCTGCGCAATCTTGGTGGCATTATTATTCTCGATTTTATTGACATGCACGAAGAGGATCACAAGGAGCAGGTATTAATGGCGCTGGAAAAGGCACTAAAACCTGATGCCGCAAAAACATCAGTGACCCAGCTTTCCAATCTGGGTTTGGTTGAAATGACGCGAAAGCGCACCCGCGAATCTCTGGAGCATATCCTTTGTGAATCCTGTCCAACCTGTGAAGGACGTGGCTATATCAAGACAGCAACCACCGTCTGCTATGAAATATTTCGTGAAATCCTGCGGGAATCACGTCAGTTTGATGCGCGTGAGCTACTGGTTCTGGCATCACAAAATGTCACAGACCTGCTGCTGGATGAAGAGTCAGACAGCCTTGCCGAACTGCAGGAATTTATTGGTGTACCGATTCGTTTCCAGGCGGAGAGCCTTTATACCCAGGAGCAGTTTGATGTGGTTTTGTTGTAAGAGACGCTGCAATCAATCAGTGTACCAGATACTTTTCAAATAGACTCTGTTTCATGCTTCTGGCAAGACGCACAATTATTGCAACAAGCAGCAATGAAAAGATTACCCGCATATAAAGAATCCCAGAAAGATCGGCACCTAATAGCATAATCAGCAGGGTATCTTCTATCAGGCTGTGACAGAGCGCAAGCAGTGACAAGGCACCCAAAATATCAATTTTTGAAATATTGCCTTTTTTGGCTTCGTTAATCAGTAATCCGCCCCCGTAGGTCAAACCGAGTGTGATGCCGATAATGGATATGGTAATGGTTTTATCACTTAATCCAAGAATTTTGAGTAGGGGTTTGAGAATAAAGCCCAGCAATTTTTCAATACCACTGAGTTTCATAAGCCTTAGCAAAACGACAAGCGCTGCAATCACCAGAAAAACCTGCAACAGGGTCTTGAGTTGATTGATAGCCCAGGATAGCAAAGAAGGGTCAGTAAGCCCCTGTGGTTTCCACAATGCATTGTTTGTTTGTGACAGAAAATCAGCAGACGCATAAATCCTGTGCAACAAAAAACCCAGTAGCAGGGCACCGCCAATTCTTAACAGCAAGGTAAACGCGACCCGTACTCCGGCTTTTTGCGCTATGCGTACTTCAATTGGCAAACCATGTGCCAGCAACATCATGCTGCCAAGCACAGTGACCTGAGCCACGCTCAGGGGTTCAGTTGTATTGCTGATAAAAATAATCATGCCACCGTAGATATTGGTGAGCATTGTGGTTGCCCAAACCAGTCCCGTCGATGCAGGCAAACCTGCCAGTTGCATTAATGGTTCCAGTGCCAGAGCGATATAGTGGATTCCACCCAGTTCCTCTATAATTTTTACGAGGATAATAACGGGGATCATAATCTTGAAAAGATCGAAGGAAATCATAAAGATTTCCCTGATAATACGATCTAAACCAAATGGCAAGGAATCAGGCATTAAGCTTCTTTTGCAAGTCTTCTAAAGCATCTCTGGCAATTTCACTGACTTCCTTGTCCTTGTCCTGTATACCGATTTCAAGAGCAGGCAAAGCTTCAGGGTCACCCGTCATGCCCAGATAATGATAAGCATCTGCCCGGATACGTTGATCCTCATGGCGGGTTAATTCTACAAGCTGCGGAATCAGTGATCTAAGCAATTCGCTATTTGCAAATTCTTCAAACACCACACCAATCCCGATGCGGCTGCTCAATACCGTTCCAGGGTCTCCAAGCAGTTGCATAATTGACTGCATTTTTTCAGGATCATCCCTGATTGCCTGAATAACCTTGTTGACCTGCCCATCAGACAGTAAAAAATCAAAATCTGCTACGCTATTATCTTTATGCTGCAAATCATTCTGTGCCCAAACAGCCCTTTGTTTCAGCGCCTCCAGCGTTTGTGCCCCGCTTAATTCATATTTTCCGATACGCACCCAGGGAACCGAACGCACCTGATATTCCTGCATTGCTTCGGGATTTCTTTCGAGATTGATCACCTTGAGACTGCCAATATCGCCTGCCTTGATCATTTTGCTGAGCGAATCAAGTACGCTGGGGCAAAAAGAACAACTGCCACTTAACAGCATCAGTGCTTCGGGTGCTTTACTTTCGGTTTGTGTGTTATTCATAACAGGAGCCTGTCCGGGAACTCAAAATTGACAAGCCCGGATTATGATGATTGCGGGGTTTGCAGTCAATTTCTGGTTTTCACCTGGAAATACATCAGCCACAAAAACTAAACGTGTAAGACAGCCTTATAATTTCCTTTTAAATTAGTGTATTACTCACCAAGCGCTCAAATAAAAACCGCGTATTCAGGTAATAATTGGATAATTACAGATACCCATCCCCCCTATTTTTTTATACTTTTTGTCAAATTACTCTTTACCTCAGGGGAACTCAACGGTATCCTTGCGCTCTTTAAAAATATAGCTCAAATTTACTGGAGAAGTGGCCGAGAGGCTGAAGGCGCTCCCCTGCTAAGGGAGTATACGGTTTATCCCGTATCGAGGGTTCGAATCCCTCCTTCTCCGCCACTATTTTGATCGCCTATTTTTCAAGTATCTCTTGACTTGTTATTATGAAGTCAGCAGAATACGCAACCCTGATTTTATATCAGGCAATGCGCTGGTAGCTCAGTTGGATAGAGTATCTGGCTACGAACCAGAGGGTCGGGGGTTCGAATCCTCCCCAGCGCGCCATTTTTTATTGCAGTTCATTTCTGTTTGCAAAAGTCAGACACCGATTTCAGAACTCCGATAAAATGATTTCAAAAAGCATTTAGAAATGCTTGAAAGGCATAAACACTCGTGTATAATGCCGCCTTTCCTGAGATTGGGAGTGCTGCGACAGGCTCTTGAATCCACAGAAAGGGCCGTTAGCTCAGTCGGTAGAGCAGTTGACTTTTAATCAATTGGTCGAGCGTTCGAATCGCTCACGGCCCACCATATTCAAGCCGTAAAATCATATACTTAAACCGTATACTGATTTTACGGCTTTTTCATTTCAGAAAAAAATAGCTTAAGTTTGGAAAAAACAGCTATTTAATTACTGGCTTGGTTGTCTGCTTGTTATTTGTCACGCGCAGTTTTGCATTTTTCAATTTAATGACGTTTAGTTTTACTGTATTACCTTGTTAATGAATTGAGCGAGCATTCAAATTGATCATAGGTTGACATATTTATCAAAGGGTTACAGCATTTGTAACCCATTTTTATTTTGCAGCATCAGTCTCCCATCATCACAAACAACTGTGTCATTTCACAAGGTCGCATTCACTCAGACTAAAATATAACTCGCCCAGCCGAAAACATGTTATTTGATTAAATAAAGGTATTGCCTGAACAACTACTACAACTATATCCCCGGGCATTGCCTCACAGGAAATTGAAGCACCTTCTCTGGTAATATTACCACTGGCAACAGGCTTTCCATTGATTACAATCATGGCAACCGCTCCAGTATCCGGACAAAGACCAGATTCTTCCCTGCGAACCACCATCATTTTTGAGATTTCTGCTTCACACTTGTAAATCAACATATTTGATGAATCACACTCACCCACACAACCTTTAGCTACCACTTTACATGCTGAATTATTATCGTTATCCATAACATTACTCTCCTCTATAATTTGTCATTCTGACTAAAAATTGTATTAAACTGCTGGTCAGTTTTTACAAAAGTGGTACATTTACTCAACCATTTAAGCTTTTTTGCGCCCGCATAGGTGCAGGTACTGCGAATCCCGCCCAATATATTTAATACACTTTTTTCTACTTCACCCCGATAGGGTACTAGCACTTCACGTCCTTCCGAGGAACGGTATTTTTTCAGGCCACCAAAATGCTTGTTATTTGCAGCCTGTGAACTCATTCCATAAAATTCGATGAATTTTTTCTCTTCAATAATATCCTCCCAGACACCATCCTTTTGCTCTACCTCACCAGTTCGGTAATAGCGGGTGATTATTTCTCCGCCACCCTCATCATGCCCTGCAAACATGCCACCCAGCATGACAAAATCAGAACCTGCTGCGAAAGCCTTGGCAACATCTCCAGGACAGGTGCAACCACCATCTGCAATAACGTGTCCACCCAGTCCATGAGCTGCATCAGCACATTCAATCACAGCGGATAACTGCGGAAAACCTACCCCCGTCTGAATCCGGGTTGTGCACACACTACCTGGTCCGATACCAACCTTTACAATATCAGCACCATTCAGAATTAATTCTTCGGTCATTTCTCCTGTAACCACATTACCTGCAATGATCACTATATCCTGGTAGTTATCACGCAGGTTTTTTATAAAGGCGGAAAAACGCTCGGAATAACCATTGGCAACATCTACACAAACATATTTTATATCCACATTTTCATTTGCGTAAACATTACGAAACTTTTCAAAGTCGCGCTCTGTTATTCCCATAGAATAAGCAACATTCTCCCTGCGTTTTAGATTATTTTGACTAAAAAACTCTACAAGCTCTGCTTCTGAATAGTTTTTCACCAAGCAGGTAAACAGTTTGTGTTCAGCAAGAGCATCTGCCATATCAAAGGTACCAACACCATCCATATTCGCAGCCATAATCGGGATACCATTGTAGTGACCTTCAGATAAGTCTGTACTGCAGGCAGCATTGCGAAAGGTGAACTGCCGGGATAGCTGAACCTGTTTACGCGAGCCTAAGGTGCTACGTTTTGGGCGAATTAATACACTGTCATAATCAAGTTTTTTGTCTTCTTCAATTCTCATTTATCAGTTCCTGTTATTATCCTGAATCTGTAACTTGTAACTTGTAGCTAGTTAAAATATAGCACCTGGGCTTGCAAAATTTTTTTAAAAATAGTTTTGTGCTATATATACATCCTGTGTTAAAAAGTCATAGTCTTTAACCCCTTGGAAACAGTGTTTTGACACTCGCTAATTTCACTTTTATTGCCTTTATTATTCTATCCCTGCTGATATTCTTCATGCTGTTTATGCTGATGCGTCAGGTAAAAAAGGATGGTCGCCTGCCAGCAAGGAAGCGCACTGTTCTGGCAGCTATTTTATTTATTCCGGCTTTTATTATTTTTATTCTTGTTTTTCAGGTAATCACTGCCTGGCGTGCCAATATCCAGTTACAAAAAGAGCGTGCTGAATTAAATACTTTTGTGGGTTCTGTATACCTGCCACTGGTTAACTCGCAAAATGCGATATTGGCAGAAAAAAGAAGAATGCAGGCTTTACTAAAAAAAGTAGAGAATTTAGGTTTTGAACACCCAAATCACGAACAGTTAATAAATCAGGTTATTCAGAAATGGATGCTGGGCTTGCAGGAATATCAGCAAGCCTATAAGGACACTGACAGGGAAATAAGGCGCGCCTGGATTTCATACAACACAATGGATCAACAGGATGTTTTGGGCAAATTTGCCAAACAGGCGGTGCGTCTGGATCTAAAAAACAAAAAAGCTGAAAAGAAATATCAAAGTACCATTTACAGTATCCAGGATGACTTGATAAAAAGTCTTGATAGTGCCAGAAAAATGCTTGACGCGAACCGAAGACCCCCAAAAAGCAAAAAGCAAAAACTCAAAAATCAACTGATTCGACAAAATATCATGCCATTTAACGATGCAGTAGAGGCTAAACTGGTTGATTTTCTTGGTACGATTGATAAAAGACTAATGGATGAGGTTGGCAAGTTACAACACTTGATACGTTACTCAGGGCAACAAATTATTCTTGTCAGAAATCATTTGCAAAATAATCCTGATCTTGTAGCCCCCCTGACAATCACAATCAACAGCTGGCTTGCCCTGGAGGATGAAAGCAGAAAAAAACTAAACCAGATTCTATACGCCATTGAAGCTGAATATATCGCCCTGAGTCTGGACTTGCCCAGGCGAAACCCCGCAATCAAGGCAATGCATAAAAGCTTTTTAAAGGATATCCCCTACATCACGGGAAAAGCTTTAAAGCAAAAACGAAATATTAATCAAAGCTATAATATTAGCCCCCGGCAAAAAAGATAGACTGCAAATGCTCTTAAGTACCTAAGCACAACAACTTTAATCTATGCAAAGAGCATCTTTTGTAAATCAGCGATTCTAAACAGCACAGCTTTTTTTGGATTTGAAAAAGGAACCCGCTTTCAGCTTGATGGAGACACCAATCAGTAGCAATAATGATGCCCAGGCAACTACAGGAGGAACTATATCCTGACTGTGTGCTATTTGTGCCTGCACATCAATACTCCACAGTTCAACCAGATAGTCCACTATAAAACCGGTTAGCAAGGAGACTATGCCCACCCCTGTTAAATAGGCAATAAGTGAACGGCGCCCCAGCTCTTTCGCTATAACGCCCAGGGTTGATATATTCGTAGCAGGACCTGCCATAAGAAACACCATGGCGACTCCGGGAGAGACACCTGCCAGTAACAATCCCGCTGCAATAGGTGTTGATGCAGTCGCACACACATACATTGGAATGCCTATTAGCAGCATAAGCAACATCGCAGCCAGACCACTCCCCCATTCACTTAAAAACGTAACAGGCACAAATGTTTTTACCAGAGCGGCAAATATCAAACCAATAATTAGCCAGAAAAGTACATCAACAAACAGACTGTCAAATGAATAAACAATACCTGTCCAGGCTTCTTTCCAAAAACTTTTTTTAGTATGTTCATAATTCTGGTTTTCATTGCCACAACAAGAATCTGTTTGTCCGCTTCCACAACAGGAACTGGTCTGAACTGGCTCACTACAACAACTGCCATGAATTTCTATCAAAGAAATATCCTGCTCATCTGAAGAGCAGCAGCTTTCAATCTTGCTAATACCCAGCCTGGATGAGTCATTCAGTTTATCTTCTGAACGTCCCACCAATAAGCCTGCAACTACGGCTGAAACAACTGCCGCAAGAGGGCGCACTATTGCCATAAAAGGTCCCAGCAAAGCATACGAAATGGTTACTGAATCTATCCCTGTCTCTGGCGTGGAAACCAGAAATGATATCGTCGCTGGCTTCGATGCCCCTGCCCTGCGCAAGCCAAGTGCAGCCGGAATCACGCCACATGAACACAAAGGTAATGGCGCGCCAAATAAGGCAGCCTTGATAATGGCAAGGAAACCATTACCACTAAGATGCTTCTGCAAGAAACTACTTGGAACCATTGCCTTGATCAAACCACCAATGACCAGCCCCAAAACCAGCCAGGGAGCGGCTTCAAGACTTAATTCCAATAAATTATCAAGAAAATTCAGCATAAGTTTATCCTTTCCTTATCCTTATCGACTCCATCCTCAGCTTAAAGATTACTTGCACAACACGATTTGCGCGGAGGCTTCACAATAGAAAAAACCGAATAGATCAACATACTTGCCAGGGCAAGGTAATAAATCTCTGTACGATATTCAGTCATCCAGAAAAAATATTTGAGAATTAATATGGTCACAGGTCCAAGTAGACCAAAAAACAGATAAGTATTTTTTCGATGTTTGTACCAGGCATAAAACTGCATTGCGATAATAAACCAGGCAAGTATGGGAATAAGTTTTGTAATAAAAAATACTTCAAATTCAGATAAAAAACCTATCCCCAGGGACGCTCCCAAAGACGCAAGAAAAGGAAAGCAAAAACCGCAACTCATGGAAGCCAGAACGGTACTCAGCACCCCCGTATTCTGTAAAGCGTTAAATATTTTCATTAAGCCAAATCCCCGCTATCCAGCGAATTTAAGATCGTGCATGAGGTTGCCGGCTCTACACCACCACAGCAGGCATCCGTAATTTTATGCAAAGCCTGAAGCATCTCGTTTAATTCCTCAATCTTGTTCTCTATCTGGGTTATTTTTTGCTCTGCAATTGCCTTGACATCACCACAACTATGCTGATCACGTTCAACACGCAGGGTTAACAGTTCCAGAATCTCATTTAATGAAAAACCCACCGATTTTGCCTTGCGAATAAATTGTAGCTGCCTTAAGGAATCGTTGTCATACTCACGATAACCAGACTCGGTACGAGACACAGGAGCGAGTAAACCCTGCTTTTCATAATAACGGAGTGTCTCAACCTGAAAACCAGTATGTTTCGATAATTCACCAATTCGCATAATAATTGTTCCTGTGCTTGATAATGCGAGTATAAACCCTATAGTCAGCTTTAGAGTCAAATAAATTATTCAAACTACTTTTTCTTGGTTACAACAAGCAGTGAGATTCACTGGTTTATGCTAGACTCATATTTTGACATACACAAAGGAGATACAATGGACGCCATTGATACAATTAAAATTCTGGGGAGCCTACTGGGTAATGGAGCACTTTCAAAAGGCTCAGGTGGTAATGTACTCGGGAATATCCTCGGCTCGGCACTTGGCGGTGCGAGCAACCAGCAAACACAGAGTGGTGGCAATCTTGGCGACATTTTAGGTAGCCTGATCGGAGCTGGTCAGCAATCAACTTCTGGCGGTAGCATGGCCGATGTACTCGGCGGTTTGCTAGGTGGCGCCAAGCAACAACCACAGGCAGGAGGAGGTCTGGGCGATCTTCTCGGTAGCCTGATCGGAGGTGGCGCAGCACAACAACAGGCACCTTCAGGTAGCAGCATGGGTGATCTGCTTGGAAACCTGCTGGGGGGAGGCTCAAAAAATAACAATGGTCTTGGTGGTGCTGGTGGTCTTGGCGGATTACTCGGTGCCGCTGTGAGCAAATATGCCCAGGCACAAAACAAGGAAGCACCCAACCCCGCTCCTGATCACTATGAGCACCTTCCACAAGGAGTTGATCAAAAAGAAGCCGCTGAACATGCAACACTGATTATTCGCGCCATGATTAATGCCGCTAAAGCGGATGGCAGTATCGACAAGGAAGAACAGGAAAAAGTGATCAAAAAACTGGGAGACGTAAGCCAGGCAGAAGTTGACTTTATACGCAATGAATTTAATGCACCACTTGATGTAAATACCTTTATTCAGAGCATTCCAAGAGGCATGGAAGAGCAGATATATGCTGTATCCTTGACAGCGATTGATCTTGACTCAAATAAAGAAGCCCAATATTTAAAAGACCTCGCCGAAGGTCTGAGAATCGAGCCTGAGCTTGCCAACCAGATACACAAACAGCTAGGCGCGCCAACAATCTTTTCATAAAAACTTTGACCTGAATCAGTGAAACACTGGAGTCTCACTGATTCAGATATTGACTTAGTTTTTAAATATCAATGTCGATAATTAACCACTAATTCCTCCTTTTCTTCTTTTGTCATGCTTTTTATTTGAAGTTCCCGCCTGGTCGCTTCAGAGCGTGTTAATGCATACTCCTGGTAAACCAGAATTACAGGCTGCCTGACACGTGTATACCGAGTCACTGATTTTTCGCCATTATGCTCTTTAATACGTCGTTGAATATCCGTTGTAATGCCTGTATACAGGCTATTATCAGAACAGCGTAGCATATAAACAAACCAGCGTTGTTTCATCTCTAAAAGCCCTGTTTTAAAATTGAATATTGTATTTGCTCTCATCATCCCACATCATTGCCAGATGACATACGCACTTAAAATAACAAATCTGAAAAAAACCTACGACAATAATTTTCAGGCACTCAAGGGAATAGATCTTGAAGTCAGGCAAGGTGATTTTTTTGCCCTGCTTGGTGCCAATGGTGCCGGAAAATCTACCACTATCGGAATTGTCTGTTCTTTGATAAATAAAACAGCAGGAAAAATTCAGGTTTTTGGCAATGATATTGATATCCAACGTGAAGCCGTTCAGGAAAACATTGGACTAGTACCACAGGAATTTAACTTTAATATCTGGGAGCCCGTGATTGAAATCATTATCAATCAGGCAGGTTATTATGGCATTGAACGCAAAAAAGCAAGACAAAGAGCCGAAGTATTATTAAAGCAGCTTGATCTGTGGGATAAACGGCATGAAAAAGCACAAAAACTTTCAGGTGGTATGAAGCGGCGTTTGATGATTGCTCGTGCCTTGATTCATAAACCACGCTTACTCATTCTGGACGAACCTACTGCAGGGGTTGATATCGAAATTCGCCGCTCCATGTGGGAATTTCTCAGCAAACTAAATCAGGCAGGTACAACCATTATTCTCACCACACATTATCTGGAAGAAGCCGAAAGCATGTGCAATAACATTGCCATTATCAATAAGGGTGAGGTTGTTGAAAGCACAGGCATGAAAGAACTGCTTTCGCGTTTAAGCATAGAAACATTTGTACTGGATTTAAAAGAACCCCTGGAAAACTTGCCCGATATTAAAGAAATCACCTTGAGACAGCGTGATGCATCGACGCTGGAAGCAGATCTGGACAAATCACGCTCATTAAATTATTTATTCGAGATTCTTAGCAAACACCAGATACGTGTTATGAGTATGCGCAATAAAACCAATCGCCTGGAAGAGCTGTTTATGACGCTGGTTCAAAATGATAACGAGCAAAACGAGAGACAAGTACAATGACACCAACTCAAAAGCTCACGGCACTGAAAACCATTCTGATCAAGGAAATTCTACGTTTTGTGCGTATCTGGGTACAAACATTAATCCCTCCTGCGATTACCATGACACTGTATTTTGTCATCTTTGGCAATCTTATTGGTAGCCAGATTGATGACATGGATGGATTTAAATATATTGAATACATCATACCCGGTCTGATTATGATGTCCGTTATCACAAATTCGTATTCAAACGTTGTTTCTACTTTTTTCAGTGCGAAAATGTTTGGTCATGTGCAAGAAATGCTCATCTCACCCGTGCCTAATCATATTATCCTGCTTGGTTACATCGGCGGAGGTATGGCTCGTGGATTAATGGTGGGTTTAATTGTTACCCTGGTTTCACTATTCTTTTCCAGACTGCATATTGTTCACCCTGTCATCACCGTCGCCATTGTTATGATGACATCCATGTTATTCTCAATAGCTGGTCTGGTAAATGCCATTTACGCCAAAGACTTTGATGATATTACAATCATCCCCACTTTCGTTTTAACTCCACTCACCTACCTTGGTGGAGTATTCTATTCGATCAATATGCTTTCTGAGTTTTGGCAAAATATCTCCCTGGCAAATCCGGTTCTTTATATGGTGAATGGCTTTCGCTACGGCATATTAGGCGTATCAGATATTAGTCCATGGATAAGCTTTTCACTCTTATTGATATTTATTGCAGGCTTTTATTCCTATGCCTATTATCTGTTGAAAAAAGGCGTGGGTATAAGAAGTTAGGAGCCTGTCTGGGAACGGGGTAAAACGAAAATTTCAGTTTTGTAGGTCGGATTAGCCCAAGCGTAATCCGACAAAACCATGGCACATGTTGGATTACGCTACGCTAATCCAAGCTACGCATTGGGTAAATCACCACCAAAAAAGCCTCCAGACTGGAGGCTTTTTGCATATCTTTCAGGGCTTATTTATTTCAATCCAGAAATATACTCAGCCAATACAGCAATCTCTTCTTCAGAAACACCTGCCATAATGCCTTTCATTGCAGCAGTCTGACCATTGTTCCTTGCGCCACTTTTAATATCTTTCATCTGCTGGGCAATATATTCCTTACTTTGACCTGCAATCTTTGGATACAGGGGCATAATAGGTGTTTTAGCATCGGCACCATGACATGAACCACAACCCTTCGCGGTATATGTTGCAGCACCGTCAGCTGCAAACACTGATGAACTCATCATAACGATTAAACCCGCTGCCAACATAGAAGCATTTTTAATTTTTGACATTTCTGTTTCTCCTGAAAATAAATAGATCGTAACTTATACGCTGATAAGAAAAATACTACATTGAGTTAAGTCAATATGGATTAAATATAGAAACAATTGATCTTAATCAACGTTCACATCATACCATATAATATGGCTTTCATTCTAAACTCTTTCATCTTTTATGAATTTGAGGACAAATCTTGCAAGAACTAAGAAATCAGCAAATTTTCGTTAAAAACAAAGAACTTAATTTCTCAAGTTTCGGAGTTCAGAAACTGCTATATAAGCCAAGTAGGTTGGCGCAGAGGAACGAAGCCCAACAATCACGCAGGAAGGAAGCTAACATGCTTTTGTTGGGCTTCCTGCGTCAGCCCAATCTACCAATCATAATACTACTTGAACTCCGAATCTTGAGTTAATTTTTATTAAATTGTTGAAAATCGTATTTTCAGGTATTTCGGACATGCTCCTAATACCTCGACAGTTCAATAACAGCATAAGCAGGAACCTCATACGGATGGTTGCTTTTTAATGCACTAATAACTGGTTTGATGCAGTCAGACCTGCAGATCATTTCAACTTTGTATTCTGTGACTTTTTCAAGCTGATCTATATTACCAATAAAAGGCTGGCTACCCGTCAAAGGCTTAAACTGCCCCTCACCCAATGTCTGCCAGGAGCACTCCTGATAATCTCCCAGAACTCCTGCTCCAGCTTTAAACATTGCGTGTTTGACCTGTTCACATTGAGCCTCAGGGACATAGAAAACAATCTGGTAAAGTCTCATTAATTCAGTATTTTTTAAAGTCTAATATGCAAAAAAAAGCCCGAACATTACTGCTCGGGCTTTGTTGTTATAACCTGGTGATGTCCTACTTTCACATGGGGAAGCCCCACACTATCATCGGCGATGACGCTTTTCACTTCTGAGTTCGAGATGGATTCAGGTGGTTCAACGTCTCTATTGTCACCAGGAAAACTGGTTTGTTGTGTATCTCACACAACGTCATTAACAAGACTACTAGCAAACAGCTGTACTTCTCATTAATGTCATTAGGCAAAGCGTTTAACCTTTCAGTATTTCAACCAGGTTAACTCTCAATTTGTTTTGTTTTCATTTCACTTGTTCGAAGCAAGTCAATTCACAAACCGCTTAAGGTTATAGAATCAAGCCTCACGGGCAATTAGTACTGGTTAGCTTCATACGTTACCGCACTTCCACATCCAGCCTATCAACGTCGTAGTCTGCAACGGCCCTTTAGGGGGATCGAGTCCCCAGAGAATCCTCATCTTGGGAGGGGCTTCACGCTTAGATGCTTTCAGCGTTTATCCCGTCCGAACTTAGCTACCCTGCTATGCCACTGGCGTGACAACAGGTACACCAGAGGTTCGTCCACTCCGGTCCTCTCGTACTAGGAGAAGCTTCCCTCAAGATTCTAACGCCCATGGCAGATAGGGACCGAACTGTCTCACGACGTTCTGAACCCAGCTCGCGTACCACTTTAAATGGCGAACAGCCATACCCTTGGGACCTGCTTCAGCCCCAGGATGTGATGAGCCGACATCGAGGTGCCAAACACCGCCGTCGATATGAACTCTTGGGCGGTATCAGCCTGTTATCCCCGGCGTACCTTTTATCCGTTGAGCGATGGCCCTTCCATTCAGAACCACCGGATCACTAAGACCTACTTTCGTACCTGCTCGACCTGTCTGTCTCGCAGTCAAGCTCGCTTTTGCCTTTGCACAAAACTCCCGATTTCCGACCGGGATTAGCGAACCGTCGCGCTCCTCCGTTACTCTTTAGGAGGAGACCGCCCCAGTCAAACTACCCACCATACACTGTCCCCGATCCCGATTAGGGAACTGGGTTAGAACATCAGACATACCAGGGTGGTATTTCAAGGACGACTCCACCGGAACTGGCGTCCCGGTTTCTAAGTCTCCCACCTATCCTACACAGGTAGGCCCAATGTTCAGTGCAAAGCTGTAGTAAAGGTGCACGGGGTCTTTCCGTCTAGCCACGGGTACACGGCATCTTAACCGCGATTTCAATTTCACTGAGCCTCTGGTGGAGACAGTGTGGCCGTCGTTACGCCATTCGTGCAGGTCGGAACTTACCCGACAAGGAATTTCGCTACCTTAGGACCGTTATAGTTACGGCCGCCGTTTACCGGGGCTTCGATCAAGAGC
>JALVDQ010000072.1 GCA_027008885.1 Thiotrichaceae bacterium
GCCCGTTATTAGTCTATGTGATATTTGTTAAGGCATAACCACATCACGATAATCAAGAACATTATCAGCCCGTTGCGCTACGCTCACACCTTCACGAACTCCCCATGAAAGTGGTTGCTGGTGCAACGGCAAGTAGCCTACTTCATCCTGAATGATTTTGGTGGCTTCATCAATAGCTGCCTGACGTTTTGCTACATCGGTTTCACTGGCAATGATTTTGGCTAGTTCATCAACCCGTTTGTTACAATAGTTACCAAGATTGAATGAGCCGGCTTTCTTTTCCTTGTTCTGGCAAACCAGCAAACTGTTAAAGACGTTGTAAACATCCATTGAACCAGGGGTCCAGCCTAGCAAATAGAATGAGGTATCATAACCACCCTGTGCCAGTACCTTTGCAAAATATTTTGACTTGGGTTGTGCCAGCAAATCAATTTTAACACCCACTTTTGCCATCATACTGGCAACCGCCTGACAGATTTTCTCATCGTTGACATAACGGTTATTGGGGCAATCCATTGTTACCGTAAAGCCATCCGGATAACCCGCTTCTTTAAGCAGTTTTTTGGATAATTCAGGATCGTATTTATAAGGTGTATTGAATTTTGCGTTATAGCCCTGAATCTGTGGTGCCCACATCACACCAGAAGGCGTAGAAGCACCGCGCATAATCGCTTTTTTAATCGCATTGAGATCAATCGCATGAGCAAATGCAGCTCGTACTTTTTGATCCTTGAATGGATTTTTACCTTTTACAGATGAATGCAGAAGTTCATCACGCCCCTGATCCATTCCGAGGAAAATGGTACGGGCTTCAGGACCGGTTAGCGCCTTAACGCCTGGAGCCTTGTTCAAACGGTTCCAGTCTTGTACAGGTACGGGATACACCAGATCAATTTGTCCCGAGAGTAACGCAGCAACACGGGTAGCAGCCTGTTTGATAGGGGTAAACTCAACCCGATCAACATTAGTGGCAATATCCTTGTTCCAGTGATCTTTAAAACGCACCATAACTGTTTTTACATCGGGCTGACGGGATTCAACCATAAACGGTCCGGTGCCATTCGCATGGGTTGTAGCATAAGAACCGTCACGCCCTGCATCTTTGGGGCTGGACGAGTGAGTCGCATTATTCTTTTCTGACCACTCCTTGTCCATAATGAGCATCTGTGTCATTTCATTCAACACGGTAGGATTCGGTACAGGCGTTTCTACGGTAATGGTGTAATCATCAATTTTGGTGATATTTTTAATCAATCCAGCACGGGCTTTTTGATCCGAACCTTCTGAACCCATGCGTTTCCAGGTAAAAATAACATCATCCGCAGTGAATGGATTGCCGTTTTGAAACTTGACTCCCTTACGCAATTCAAATTTCCAGGTGGTTGGCGAAGTGGCTTCCCATTTGGTTGCCAGACCGGGGATTTTGTTCATGTCCTTGTCATAGTCAATCAAGGGCTCATAAACATTGGCAAGCATACCCAGTGTAAATGTTTCGTTTAAGGAATGAGGGTCAAGCGATTGCGCATCCCCCTGAAAAGCAAATTTGAACGTCTTGGCTGTTGCCGGGACGCTTGCAAAAGCACTCATTGCTAACACTGTAGCACTCATTAATAGCAGGGGTTTCACTCTCATTTGTCTCTCTCCTTTTTATACTCAAATCAAATTTATAACGGCATAACGCTGTATTTGTGAGTATAGTAGGAATTTTGGAGTCTGTCGGAAACAATCCAACTTTGATCAGTATCAAGCGAAGAAGTGTGTAAACGAAGAAGCTGTATATCGCATTGGTTTCTTCATTTACAAATCCCTGTGGTTCACTGCGAATATCTTTCGAAATTCTTAACCGTGAAGAGTATAAATCAGATAGATTTGAGTTGAGTTGATTAGAAAAAATAAAGAGGAGCCTGTCGGGAACAGGCTCCTGAATTTATTGCTTACTCAGCAACAGCCGCTTTTAATTTGGCTATTGCGTTGCTCTCAATTTGACGAATGCGTTCGGCAGATACCTGATAACTATCGGCAAGCTCTTGTAATGTTGCCTTTTTATCAGCCAGCCAGCGCTTCTCCAGTATATCCTTGCTGCGATCGTCCAATGTATTCAGTGCGCTTTTAAACAGGTTTTGGGTATGCTTTTGCCAGTCGGCATTTTCAGTAAGATCAGACGGATCTGTTACTAATTCAGATTCCAGATATTGGCTTGGGTGAAAGGCACTTTCATCATCATCCTGACCTGGTGACAAATCAAAGCCAATATCCTGACCTGACATACGCTTTTCCATTTCAAGCACATCTTTGCTTGTCACGCCCAAATCAGTTGCTATGTCGTTGACTTCTGCATCATTCATCCATGCCAGTCTTTTCTTTTTACTTCTCAGATTAAAGAAAAGTTTGCGTTGCGCCTTGGTTGTGGCAACTTTTACGATCTTCCAGTTTTTAAGTATAAATTCGTGAATTTCTGCACGTATCCAGTGAACTGCAAAAGACACCAGACGGACATTAATTGCCGGGTCAAAGCGCTTAACCGCTTTCATTAGTCCAACATTTCCTTCTTGTATCAGATCAGCCAGCGGTAGACCATAACCACTATAGCCTCGCGCTACTTTAATGACAAAACGGAGGTTATGCATAATCAGTTTACGTGCGGCTTCGAGGTCACCATGTTCACGTAATCGTACAGCCAAAGCCTGCTCATCAGACTTTGCCAGAACGGGAATTTCACGCACAGACTGGATGTAACTTTCCAGACTCCCGGAAAGTACTGGCATTGTCATTTCACGAACAGCGATTGCATTAGTCATATCTTCTCCTTAAATTCTAAAAACCTGAGTGCTTTTTCCACAAATTTTACTTGCGGGCGCATTTTAGCACTCTTCGCCTTAGAGTGCTAATCTGATTAAAAGTTTCAGATAAATGGAAATATTTATTCAGTTTTTATTCAGTTTTTGTTCAGCTTTTGATGGGTTTGCCCGGAAATTTCATAAATATGCTCTAATATCACGCAGAATATGATTTGTGAATTTTCCGGGTTAAAGATTTGCAAGTGACTTTTCTGCCGCATTCAGCGTCTCTTCTATATCCTGGTCACTATGGGCACTTGATAAAAAGCCTGCTTCATAAGCCGAAGGTGCAAGGTTGACTCCTGCATCAAGCATTCGGTGGAAGAAGCGGTTAAAGCGTTCGATATTGCAGTTCGAAACCTGTTCAAAGTTTTCTATCTTGTGTTCTTCACTAAAGAATAAACCAAACATGCCACCCACACTGTTACTTGTCATGGGGATATTTGCGGCTTTTGCCTTTTCCAGTATGCCGGAAACCAGCTTGTCGGTTTTAGCCGTTAAATTCTCGTAGAAACCTTCACGCGAGATAATTTCGAGCATACTTAAACCTGCTGTCATCGCCAGCGGATTGCCTGACAAGGTGCCTGCCTGATAGACCGGACCCAGCGGTGAAAGCTTTTGCATTATATCCTTGCGACCGCCAAATGCCGCTGCTGGCATTCCGCCACCTATAATCTTGCCCAGCGTGGTCAGGTCCGGTTTGATATTATAGACTGCCTGGGCACCACCTAATGCCACCCGAAAGCCCGTCATCACTTCATCAAAGATCAACACAGCGCCATGCTCATCGCAGACTTCGCGCAGTGTTTGCAAAAAGCCTTCTGTTGGCGGGATACAGTTCATATTACCTGCAACCGGCTCAACTATAATACAGGCAATATCATCGCCCTGCTTCGCAAACAGCTCACGCACCTGTTGAGGATTATTGTAATCCAGCGTAATTGTATGTTTTGCCAAGTCAGCAGGTACGCCCGGCGAACTTGGCTCACCAAAGGTCAGCATGCCAGAACCTGCTTTTACCAGCAGTGAATCACCATGCCCATGATAACCCCCTTCAAACTTGACAATATCATCACGACCTGTGAAACCCCGCGCCAGACGTATTGCCGACATGGTTGCCTCGGTACCGGAGCTAACCATGCGCAGCATTTCGATTGATGGCATGAGTTCACAGATTTTCTGTGAAATGGTTATTTCTATTTCGGTTGGTGCACCATAACTTAGACCTTTATCAGCCGCTTTTTTGACGGCGCTGAGTACCTCGGGGTTTGCATGACCAGCAATCATAGGGCCCCAGGAGCCAACATAGTCGATATAGCGATTACCATCGACATCGTATAAATAGGCACCTTCTGCACGTTCAATAAACAGTGGTGTTCCCCCTACACTCTTGAATGCGCGCACGGGAGAATTAACACCGCCGGGAATGGTTTTCTGAGCCTGTTCAAACAGGGTTTGTGATTTTGTCATAAGATTTTCCTTAAAAAAATATGCAAAAACAGGGGGGATGGGTATGTATTATTATTGATACCCATCCCCCCTGTTTTTTATATATTTTCTGAGTTTCCATCAAAGCAGGCAGCAATCCCCTACTCTTTGCCTTGTTGCTTATTTGTTTTATCAATTGTTTCTTCAACTATTTCCTGCTCTGTTTCTTGCTGCGTTTCTTCCAGCTGCTGCTGTTCTTCTCCTGCCGGGCTTGTATATTGATCATTGAGTGATTGAACATAATTGTCAATATCGCT
>JALVDQ010000073.1 GCA_027008885.1 Thiotrichaceae bacterium
ATTATTAACCGATGTGATCTATGATTATGGTTCAAAAAAAGTCATTCTGGACGTGTATAACATCCTGAAATGGTCTGGAGAAGCTCAGGGAATGGAAAATCAAGCCATACGCTGGGTAGAGAAAAACAGACTCGCCGAATACGACTTCCCGGAAGCAAACGAAGAAATCATTGGTCAAATTTAGCCAACCCCAATAGCTTCAGAGGTATTCGCAGAGAACCGCAGAGATCGTAAAGAAGGAAAACTCTGCGACTCTCTGCGTTACTCCGCGTTACTTAAACTGAACGACTGAAATCCTAGTCCGGTTTAACCTGAGTTGGTCTAACCTGATTTGAACCGGTGCTCTGGTTTGACATGCCGGTTTTTTTAGCTTTTGACTTTGAACGTATTAAATTCATGCGTTTGCGGATGGAGTTAATATCCCAGCCGGTCAGGTTAGCCATTGTTTGCGCTTCCCTTTCCATGCGTTTCGGAAGCGTCTGGGTGAGATAGATTTTTGCCGCCTTGCATTCACTCTGTTTTCCTTTCCATGGGTGTCTGACAATAAAACGCCCCTGAAAATTTTCACGATTATTTGTTGCCTTAAAAGCAAGGTCTCTGGGGAAATGGGCTTTGTCATAGCTTAAATGCAGGCGTGTTACAAACACATTTTTTGAGCCTCCACCACGAAAAACAGGCATGGGTCTTTGAGATGCTTTGGCATTAGCTATTTTTTTCGGTTGTGCAACCCAGAAGACTCCCAGTTGCCTTAATTCACTATTGCTTAAGGGATCAGCCGCACAGGGATCACACCAGTTCATATCCCAGGCATATTCAAGAAAAACAGCGCGCCTGCCATTGCGTTTTACCAGGTTTTCAAACATGGCTTTATAAAATGAGCCAAAATCTTTTTTTACATAGACTGGAATTTCTTTGTTTGTGCTGAGTTTGACATTGGGATAATTTGTGGTGATGACCCTGCCCTTGCGATTCAGGTGGTAAACAAATAATTCCTGCGGTTTACCATTTGAATTTAACATACCTAAACGAATGGGCAGCATAAAATGAGGAGAGTGATAGGTGATACGGATGGGTTTTAGATAGGCAAAGCCGGTTTTTGCCTGGCGTTGCATATTGACTTTTGCAACAAAAAACTTCAGACCCATCGCAAGGTAACTCTTGATTACTGGCTCTGCACCCTTTGGAAGCTGGTAATTGTTTTGTCTGAGCCAGGTTACCAGACCATTACTTTGCTGTGCTGAAAGCAATAAAATATCATAAACTCCCACTGCGTATCTGGCTTCAATCTTCACCCCCAGACTTTTAGAACCACTCACTTTGGCTCTTGGTGCTCTCACAGGTGCGGGTCTTGCTGCCATACGATACATCCGGCGAAGAGCGCATGGGGAAGGATCAAAATATTCAACCAGACGAGGTGCCGTGTAGTTGTCAAGATGAGTAATAATATTATTGTTTACAACACTGATTTGATGTCGTTTAAGAATTTTGGGAACAGGCACGACCATCGCAAAATCTTTGGCATTTCCCTTGAAATCACTTGCCATTGTCACTGACTGGTACTGGTTATCCTGAACAATAACAACTCTGGAGGACTGGTTATAGAGACTGGAACCAGCCCGCGCTGCATAAAAACCACAAAAGGCAAAACTGCTTTCTGCCATCAGTAATAGTGCCAACAAAGACAAAATTCTAGAAATTATTCGAATATTCATAAGCCACTCCATAGCTATAGTTTAGAAGAAACAAAAACTGCTCTACTACCAACTTACTGTAGTCTAATATTGCTTTATAAGCTTATATTCTTTATGGTTTATTTATGATCAATAATCAACGTCATTTGTTTCAGATTCCGGACGATGTGCATTACTTTAATTGCGCCTATATGTCGCCATTGCTTAATTCAGCGGCAATAGCAGGCTGCGAAGGGATAAATTCAAAGAAGCATCCCTGGAAAATTGGAGCCAGCGATTTTTTTTCAGACTCAAACAGGGCGCGCCAATTATTTGCCGGATTAATTAATGCCGGGGCGCAAGATATTGCCCTGATACCCTCTGTATCTTACGGCACAGCCATAGCCGCCTTAAACTTGCCAATTACCAGAAATGAAAAAATCCTGGTTCTTGCAGAAGAATTTCCCTCAAATATTTACGCCTGGCGCGTAAAGGCAAAAGCTCAGGGAGCGTCTCTCAAAACAGTCGAAAGACCCGCAGACAATGACTGGACAGGTGCTATCCTGGAGGCACTGGATGAACAGGTAAGAGTTGTGGTACTGCCACAGACCCATTGGGTAGACGGGGTTCAGATTAATTTGCAACTGGTTTCTGACATCATTAAAAGACTCAACTGCGCACTTGTTCTGGATTTAACCCAGTCTTTGGGTGTCGTTAGTGTTGATGTGCAAAAACTACAGCCTGATTTTTTGATTTGTGCCAGTTACAAATGGCTATTGGGACCATATAGTTTTGGTTTTTTATACGCCCATCCCAAACATCATCACGGCTTGCCACTTGAGCAGGGCTGGGTGAACCGCCCGGGAGCCGAGAACTTTAGCCGTTTGATTGACTACACTGACACACTAAATCCAGACGCTTCGCGGTTTGATGTCGGTGAAAGATCAAATATGCAATTATTGCCGATTGCTATTAGCGCGCTTGAACAAATCCATGCATGGCAACCCGCCCAAATTGAAGAAACACTCAGCCTGTATACAAACAGGCTTGAACAAAGATTGTCTGAAATTGGATTTAAAAGCTGTAATCGCGCATATCGTTCACCACATTATCTGGGAGTGACCTATACTCAGGTTTTACCAGAAGATTTATTGCAACAACTGGCAAGCAAACAGATATTTATAAGTCAGCGCGGTGAATTTTTGCGCATTGCGCCATATTTATATAATAATCAGCATGATGCCGATGTTTTAATAGATGCACTTGTAGAAATATTAAGATAATAACCCTAAAAATGGATTCAGGGGTATCACTGTCCCTTAAGCCTTACAGATTCAGGTTCAGGTAATAGAAGATACCTCCATATTTATCATGGGCTGTGATTATTAGCAATTAACAAAGGATACTCAGGATGAGACTTCTCTTTTTTATTATTACATTATTTATCGTTCAGATTTTCACTATTGAACTGTCTTTTGCCAGACCTGGCGTCCCCGTAACTCATGCTCATAATGGACGTATTCATACGCATCCCTTACCCGCAGCAGGTCTGGCTCACCGTCACAGAAATGGCGCTCCGGGAACTGCGGTCAGGGGCAAGATCAGGCGCAAACCCAAAGTAGTCAGGCAGGCGCGCACAAGACCAGCAAGAACAGTCAGACAACTGGTTCTGAACAAGGGCGATACGCGCTGCCGTCCGGGAGAAGCTGACTGTAATGTGTGCGCAAGCAATGTCAGGCAACAGTTTAAACTTGCCGCAACAGGAAAAATAAAGTGGCAGGTGCAACCGTGGTACTTTGACTGGCCACAGCGTTATCCACCCTATGGTGTGCGTCCACTGGATGTTTTTGACGGCACTCCAGCCCATCCCCTGGGTATTCCAGACAAACATATACAGGGCTTTGTGAGAACAAATTCAGCACGTTTTCCATTTGCCGGAACACACAGCCATAAACGCAAGGGCAGCGTCTTTGTTATTGGCGCAGAAAGAGGACGTAAGCAGCTCGTCACTTTACAGCAAACCCTTAGTGCTCACCCCAGCGGAGCACAGACACTGGGCAGGTATCTTGCCTTTGCTGATGGTGGTGATCTTGTATTCAAGGATATCAATAGCCCCCAACAGAAAACAGAAATACGCTTTAAACTGGGTCAGGCATTTTTTGGCGGAGGGATAGGTTTGGCAAGGCTGAACAATCATCGGATTCTGGTCATTTCCACTCATCCTGGCGGGCAAAGTTCAGCGCCTCGTTATCACCAGTTTTTTATCCTGGAAACAAATCGTGGCAGACCAGTAAAACTCACGAATATCGGCAGGGCACCTTCGGTTGTTCCAAAGCAATGGCCAAAAGGCTTCAAGTATTCTGAAAACCTTTCTGTCATTACAGAATGCGGCACAGGCAATATTTATACCGTGCATACATCAGGCGATCAAAATGGCATTGCAGCAATTAAAGGCAAAGCCTACTGGCGTTTATCCCTTCTGCAACAGTATAAAGGCAAGCTGGGGCTAAAACCCGTGAGTGCCTTCTCATCGCCCCAGAACCTGAGTAATTGCAGCGCTCGTGCATCCGCTACCGTATTTGCCACAACACAACACAAGCTGGAATTTTATTGCCACGGATATGCAAAAGACCCGGATGGCTCAAGGTTCAATGTACTCGGTCCATCAAGCCGCAATAAAGATCGCTTCTATTTCAAGGTAGGGACTCTGTAATAAGCAAGCCGGATTAAGCACTGCCTAATCCGGCTGCAAACCGGGCTATGGTCTTGAAAGAGGTATAACCCATCCCCCCCTTTTTTTACATATTTTTGCGTAGTTGTGTAGGGTTGGAGCAGCCATGCGCAACCAACCGAATCTGGTTGGTTGCGTAAACTCCACCAACCCTACATACTGCCTTCTG
>JALVDQ010000074.1 GCA_027008885.1 Thiotrichaceae bacterium
TACCAAAGCGCAAGAGTGATCCTGGTTATCAGTTCGATGAAGAGGTTGAACTGGATTATTACCGCTTGCAGAAGATCAGTGAGGGTTCGATTAGTTTAAATGAGGGTTATGCAAAGCCACTGGATGGTCCCCGAGAAGTTGGGACAGCTATGCTACACGAAGAGGCGGTACCCCTTTCAAGCCTGATTGATATTATTAATGAACGCTTTGGCTCAGAATTGACCGAAGCGGACCAACTCTTTTTCGATCAACTGACCGAAGCGGCTGTAATGGATGACTCTTTACGACGCGCTGCCGAGGCGAACCCGGCGGACAAGTTTCAGTTGGTATTCCGTGAAGCCCTTGAGTCTCTTTTTATTGAACGCATGGATTTGAATGAGGAGTTATTTACCAACTACATGAGCAATCCCGAATTGCAGGAACTGGTATCGAAGTGGCTGGGGGAACAGGTGTATAATCGTTTCTCCAGTTTATCCTGACCAAACCTTAACAACATGAACTTTCACCTGCAAGAGATGACAGGCTTTGCTTATTACCCATCCCCCCTGTTTTTATATATTTTTGGTAACTGCCCTTTTAGCATATTACATTTGAATACACTAAATCAGGTAGATTTGAACTCCAAACTTGAGTTTATAATACAAACAAAAAAGGAGACGCTATGTCTCCTTTTTTGCATACGGGGGTATTGCTTGTTACTAGCTGCTATTTCAAGCGGGTTACGCCCATCATTTTGAGAATCGATTTCTCATAGAATGGTTCCGAGCTTCCTTTCTTCATCTTGCGGATAAAGTATTTCTCAAAGGCGATTTTTGCCAGGTGTACCCATTTGCCTTTCTTGAACCAGGCTACGTTGCGTGGTGGTATCTGCGGAATGGCAAGGAATGCGGCACCTGTATCGCCCATGTCGGCGAGACAAAGTGCTGTCCATGTGCCTTTGGCGCTTGGCTCTTTGCCCTCTATGGCTAATTCGATATTTTGAACGGCGGATGAGACCATTGACTCTATCATATAACCTGTCTTTGGTGCGCCAGTCGGAACCGGGGTGGCTTCAACGGGTGGAATCGCAACACAAACGCCCGCAGAATAGATATTCTGGTAGGTCGGGTTACGATGAAATTCGTCAATCATAACAAAACCGCGTGGATTACATAAACCTTCAACAGAGGCAACAGCATCAACGCCAAAGAATGCGGGAAGCATCATGGCTATATCAAAGTCGATTTCATGACTCTGGTAAACATCACCCTTGGCATCGAGTTCTTCAACATGCAATTTGCCTTCTTCCACTTTTGTGGTTTTGGCGTTTGTGATCCATTTGATGTCATTACTGCGTAGTTCAGATTCCAGCATTCCTTTTGAATCACCTACGCCGCCCAGACCCAGGTGACCAATATATGGCTCTGATGTCACCAGTGTCATGGTAAACTTGTCTCGAACCTTACGCTTGCGAAGGTCTGTGTTAACAATCATTGCAAATTCATAAGCGGGACCAAAACAGCTGGCAAACGGCATCGCGCCAATGACAATATGCCCGCTGCCTTTTTCCAGAAGCTTCTGATAATCCTTGTAGAACATTTCTGCATGATCGACCGTACAAACCGAATGTGTATGTCCGCCGTGTGGACCACTGCCTTCTACCTCATCAAAATAGAGTTTAGGTCCTGTTGCGATAATCATGTAGTCGTAGTTTATAACATCCCCATTTTCCATGGTAAGCGCATTGTTAGCCGCATCAATCTTGTCTACACGACCAGCAACAAACTTGATTCCTTTCTTGGATACATATTTTTCTATAGAAAAGGTAATGTCGCTACGTGAACGCCAACCAACACCAACCCACGGATTTGACGGGGTGAACTGGAAATAATCACGCTCATTGATTAAAGTAATTTCGTGGCTTCCGCCCAGTTCATCCTTTAATTCGTATGCTGCAGGCATTCCACCTGTTCCAGCGCCCAAGACGACAATATGTGCCATATTCTAATACTCCTTTGATCTTAATTTGGTTGGTTTTATTATCAATATTTACCCAATCACATCACAATCTATGCTATTAGTCAATAAAAATAATATTTTCAATAGTTTATAAGGATTTCATAAAATACTAATCTACTCATATCTATATCAGGGAAGCGACTCAGGCTAATACTCTTTGCAGCCATGCAGATATATCGGCAATTTCCTGTTGGCATACGGAATGCTCCATGGGATAAGAATGTGCTTCAACATCAAGCTCTTGCGCCTTTAGAGCTGGCACATAATTTTGCCAGCTCTTGACTGGAATGACAGGATCATTGATTCCATGAGCCGCGAATACTGGCAAGTTTTTATGTTTTGCAGTGATGACTTTAAACAGATTTTGCTGAAAGGGAATATAGGTTGACAACATCATAATGCCTGCCAACTTTTCTGTGTATCGCAGACCTGCCTGAATCGCTATCACTCCGCCTTGCGAGAAACCTGCGAGAATGATGTTTTTGGCAGGTACACCCGATTCTACTTCTTTATCGAGAAGCTGATGAATCCAGCCAACCGAGGTCAATATATCTTCTTCTTTGGCATTATCTGCCTCATCCAGCGAAAACATATCAAACCAGGCGCGCATCTGATAGCCATTATTCAGAGTTATGGGGCGTACAGGTGCGTGAGGAAATATGAATTTAACGGCTAAAGAGGCAGGTAATTTCAGTTCGGGAACAATTGGCACAAAGTCATTTCCATCTGCGCCCAAACCATGGAGCCAGATAACGCTGTACTCTGTTTTATTTGCGGTGCTTACTGTTTCAAATGGCAACATAATAATTACTCAATACACTTTTCAAGGAAGGTGTAGTAAGTATGCCATTTTTTTCTAAAATCAAGAAACTGTCTGGAAATAGTGAGCCACGACTCATATTTCCAGACAGGTTCAAGTTATTGAGTTTTTACCCGGCCGGTGCGACTGATTATTATTTTCTTTTCAACTGTATTCTTGCCTTCTTCTTTAAGCTCAAGGGTAACGGTATCACTCCGCCCGGAATATTGGTAGGTCAAAATAGACTTCGCTTCACCCGTGGATTTAATTGAAACCTTGTTGAGTTTTTCATGCACCTTGATAATTTCTTCCGGAGCACCATCACAGCTGGTATCACTGGCACCATTATCAATACTTCCGTCATCATTACAATTGAGGAAAACAATCCAGCCATTTGCAAAGTCTGTTGAGTTACTACAGCTTTGCTGGTCAGTTGTAGTACAAACAGAAACCGTATTATTGCGTTTAAGTGCTTCACTTCTTGCCAGAATCAAAGCGGCGACAAATTCATTGCTTGAGGTGGTAACACGGTTATTTTTAAGCATTGTTTTAAAACTGGGCACTGCAATTGAGAGAAGTATTGCTGCAATTGAAACAGTTACCATAAGTTCTATTAAAGTGAACCCTCGGTTTTTATTGTTTATATTACTTTTTGCCTTGTGTATTGAATATTTTTTCATGAGCATTATCACTCCATCAGGCTCTGAGAATTTCTTTATTTTTATGAGATTGATCTCTAATATATCACTTTCACAATTTTTCAAGAGAATTCTCTGATGAACGGCAACTGGCAACGACTGGAAGAAAAAATCAGTCACTTAAGCGGAGAAAAAATCCGCTTTAAAGACAGGCAAACAGTAACTGGTGGCTGTATTAACCAGTGCTGGAAAGTAAGCGATTCAAATAACAGGCAGTGGTTTATCAAAACCAATTCTGTCGCTCTGCTGGATATGTTTATTGCTGAATCAGAGGGGCTGGAAGAAATTGCCGCCAGTCACAGTATGCGTTCACCTGAAGCGCTTTGCTATGGCAAGACCCCGGAATTTAGCTACCTGATTATGGAATACATCCCGCTGGTGTCATTTTCAAATCAGGCAAAAGGCGGAGAACAACTTGCCCGGATGCACCGCCACACTGCCGGGCGTTTTGGCTGGAAACGGGACAATACCATTGGTTCAACACCACAGCCTAATGAGTGGCATGACGACTGGGTATCTTTCTGGAAAAACAGGCGCCTGATTCATCAACTCGATCTGGCAAAAAACAAGGGCTATCCCGCCAGGTCTTATGATGCCGGAGTGGAGCTGGCTGAAAATCTCTCTGATTTTTTTAGTTCGCATTCAGTCGTGCCTTCATTACTGCATGGCGATTTATGGGGTGGCAATATCGCCAGTGATGCTCAGGGCGAGCCAGTCATTTATGATCCTGCGGTTTATTATGGTGACAGGGAAACGGATCTGGCATTGACAGAACTCTTTGGCGGCTTCAATGCTGATTTTTATGCTGCCTACAAACAGCATTATCCACTCGATCAGGGCTATCAAAGCCGCAAGACACTTTACAATCTGTACCATATCTTAAATCATTTTAACCTCATGGGCGGTGGCTATGCGTCTCAGGCATTTCAAATGACCCGACAACTTTTATCAGAGATCAGGTGATTGAGGAGAGGATAACTGCTGCGCAAGCGCCCACTTAATATGCTCTTTAAGCAAGGCTGATGCCGACTCCAGACGTTTGGACAAAGCCTGCCGAATCGCTGCTGATGGTGGCGCATTCCCCAGCGCAATGGCAATATTGCGCAACCAGCGTTGATGCCCCATGCGCCGGATCGGTGAGCCTTCCATCCTTTTCAGAAATTCATCTTCATGCCAGGCAAACAGTGAGAGCAAATGCGGGGCATCAAGATTATTGCGAATGGCAAAATCCGCCGTGCTGGCATCCTGGGCAAAGCGGTTCCAGGGGCAGACAAGCTGACAATCATCACAGCCATAAATACGATTGCCGATTGCCTGTCTGAATTCAACTGGAATCACTCCCTTGTGCTCAATCGTAAGATAGGAAATGCAGCGTCGCGCATCCAGCACATAGGGTTTGATAATTGCCTGAGTAGGGCAAATATCAATACAGGCAGTGCATGAGCCGCAGTGATTTTCTTCAGGCTGTGATACCTCGAGTGCCAGATTGGTGTAAATCTCGCCCAGAAAAAACCAGGAACCCGCATCGCGGCTGAGCAGATTGGTATGCTTTCCTTGCCAGCCGAGACCGGCACGCGCCGCAATGGGCTTTTCCATGACTGGCGCGCTATCGACAAAGACGCGATATTGCATATCACTATGCGGAATCGCCTCACGAATTGTATTCGCCAGTTTTTGCAGGCGCTTGCGCATCATTTTGTGATAATCACGCCCCAGCGCGTAACGTGACACATAGGCAAGTTCAGGATGATTGAGTATCATCAGGGGATCATGCTTTTGCACTGGACGGTAGTTCATGCGCACACTAATAATGCTGACGGTAGCGGGAACCAGTTCCGCAGGGCGAGTACGTTTAGTGCCATGACGCGCCATCCATTCCATATCACCATGAAATTTTTGCTCCAGCCAGTCGTTAAAAAAGCGCTCGCTCTGGTGCAAATCAATATCGCTTACCCCTGCTCTTTCAAATCCGAGTGCCTGCGCCCACTGATTTAGCTGTTGCTGTGTGATATAGTGAGTATTTTTTTCCATATTCTGAATAATAAGGCAACTCGCAGCAAATAGGGTCGTTTATTTACTGCGAATTGCTTAACAACAGCTAATGAATTTGCCGCCAGACTTATACACTGCCGCCCAGGTGCGTGAGCTTGATCGCATCGCTATTGAGGACTTTTCCATACCCGGCTTTATGCTAATGCAATATGCCGGGCAAGCCACTTTTGATGCGCTGCTGGAGGCATTTCCTGATACCCGTTCGCTTTGCGTAATATGCGCAACGGGCAATAACGGTGGCGATGGTTATGTAATTGCAACCCTCGCTATTGAAGCAGGCTTTGTGGTAAAACTGGTTCAGTTAGGTGACAGCAAAACAATGACTGGAGATGCACAACGTATGCGCGCCGCCTTTCTGCTGGCAGGCGGTCAGGAAACCGATCTGCAGCAGGCGCTATTGTGTGCCGATGTGATTGTGGATGCTATTTTTGGCACAGGTCTAAGCCGCGATATCAGCGGTAGCTGGGCTGATGTCATCAGGGCAATCAATGCCAGCCCTGCCAAAGTGGTTGCAGTTGATATTCCCTCCGGTCTGCATGCCGATACTGGCAGGGTTCAGGGTATTGCGGTCAAGGCTGATCTGACGGTCACTTTCATTGGTCTGAAGCGTGGCTTGTTCACCGCCCAGGCACGCGATTACTGTGGTGAAATCCGCTTTAATGATCTGCAAGTACCACCTGAAGTTTATCAACAGCTAAATGAAAAACCTCAAACCCGGTTGATTCCCGGGGATTTTATCCGGCAGATACTCAAACCCCGTCAGCGTAGCAGTCACAAGGGAGATCACGGTCATGTACTTTTGATTGGTGGCGCTCAGGGCATGAGCGGCGCAATACGTCTTGCCGCAGAAGCAGCCTTGCGCACCGGCGCAGGGCTTGTGAGTGTTGCCACGGCACCCTCTCATGCCGAGCTGCTGAATCTGACCCATGCGGAAATTATGGTAAAGGGGGTTGAGGATGCGAATGCCCTAAGTCCGCTTATCAACAAATCCTGCGTGATTGGCATAGGTCCGGGTCTGGGTCAATCTGAATGGTCCAGGGCGCTGTTATTCAAGGTTCTGGAATCAGACAAAGCACTGGTGCTGGATGCAGATGCACTTAATTTACTCGCACAAATACCGGATTTGCCAAAAAACAAACCCTGGATTCTTACCCCTCATCCTGCCGAAGCCGCACGTCTATTAGGTATGACAACCCAGCAAATTGAAGCCGACCGCTATCAGAGTATTCAAAAACTATCAAAAAAGGGGGGGGATGGGTTTGTATTAAAAGGCGCGGGCACACTTGTTTCAGATGGTGTTACAACGCATGTTTGTACGGCTGGAAACCCCGGCATGGCAAGTGGCGGCATGGGTGATGTATTAAGCGGCATCATTGCAGCACTTGTGGCACAGGGATTAAGCCTTGCCGATGCTGCCATTGCAGGGGTTGAATTACACGCGCAGGCAGCAGATCGGGCAGCGCAACAGGGTGAGCGGGGCTTGCTTGCCAGTGACCTGTTTCCTTATCTCAGGGAGCTGGTGAATCCATGAAAAACATCATTATTCCCAATGAAAACGCCATGCTGGAATTTGGGGCGGAGATTTCCAGGATGTTTCCAGAACAAGGCAAGGGTGGCATTATTTTGCTTAATGGCGATCTCGGCGCAGGCAAAACCACTCTGGTGCGGGGTTTGCTGCGTCATCTTGGCTATCAGGGAGTGGTCAAAAGCCCAACCTATACACTGGTTGAACCTTATGAGATCAATGGTCGGCATATTTACCACTTTGATCTTTATCGTCTTGGTGATCCTGAAGAACTGGAATATATGGGTGGACGTGATTATTGGGATGAAAATTCACTTTGTTTGATTGAATGGGCAGAAAAGGCGCAGGGCTATTTGCCAGAGGCAGATTTAAGCATTACCATTCAACATTTTGGAAAGCAGCGCAAGGTTGCAGTAGAGAAAAATAAAGCAAAACACAATTAACCAATAAAAACAATAGTTTATTATTTTTTTATAAAAACAGCTTGAATTGTTTAAGTTTGCGCCTTACACTATAATGTACACAGGCATAAAGCCAGATAAAATAAGTAATTAGCGTACAATACAAAAGGGATTTCTATTATTATTCCTGCTAGTGCTTTTGCATGTGCAAATTATGTATAACATACGCAAACCCTCAGTCAAACTAGATCATAATGAGAAGATGAAAAATATCAGTCAAAAACGCAGAGACTTTGTGCTAAGTCTTGGAAAGGCTATAGGCATCGCTGGAGTCAGCGGTTTATCTTCACAAGTTCTGGCAAAACAAGCGACTAAAAACACCGCAAAAAAAAATGCAACGGTTAAATCCATTTCTCTTAAAAAGAGCAATGATGGCAAGCTTCGCCTTGTTTTTGAGCTTGACCGGCGCATCAAGCATAAAATCCTGACCCTTAGCTCTCCAGACCGGATCGTTGTAGACCTCTTAAATACAGAAATCGCAAACGAGCCGCTAAAACTGGAAGGTAAAAAATCTTCCCAGATCAAACTGATCAAAAAAATACGCCAATCAAAACGCAATGAAAATGACTACCGTGTCGTTCTTGATATGGCAAGGCAAGCCAGGGCAAAGACAAAGCTAGTCGCTACCAAATCGGCTTATTTTCTGGAGCTTGAACTGAGTCCAGATATAAATGCAAGCGTTGCTAACACAGCGATAGCTGCCAAAAAAACAAGCAGACAACACAAAAAAAGAAGCGTTAATGCAGTCAACCCAAAGAGAAGAAGAGCACAACTGATTATCGCCATAGATGCCGGTCATGGAGGCAGAGACCCCGGCGCAGTTGGTCGCAGAGGCACTAAAGAGAAAGATATTGCACTGCAAATTGCCAAACGCCTGAGAAAGCGCATTGACAGGCATCCAGGCATGAAAGCTTTTCTTATCAGGGACGGGGATTATTATGTCCGCCTTGACAAACGCATAGCCAAAGCTCGCGCAAAACGTGCTGATGTATTTGTATCAATTCATGCAGATGCCAATCCTAACCGTAATTTGACAGGCTCATCGGTGTATATTCTGTCTGAGAGTGGTGCATCCAGTGCTGCAGCCAAATGGCTCGCCCAGAATGAAAACTCTTATGAAGCGAAAATGGCGGATACGCACCTGCAGTATAAAAACAAGGTGGTTTCATCTGTACTGCTCGACATGTCTTTATCAGAAACGATTGATCGCAGCCTTGATCTCGCCAGCAATGTTTTAAAAGAGCTTGGCGGGGTTAACCGCTTGTTACGCAGGCGCGTTGAAAGCGCGGGTTTTGCTGTACTAAAATCACCGGATATACCGTCCATGCTGGTTGAGACAGCCTTTATAAGCAATCCTATGGAAGAAAGGCGCTTAAAGTCATCGCATTACCAGGAAAAACTGGCAAAAGCCATTTTTAATGGCGTAAGAAAATATCAGATTGCCTTAAACAGCCCTGGCTCGAGATATACTTAAGTACCCGCTCAAATTAATCTAACAATTTAGCCCCTGTTTTCTGATCTTCTTCGTTATTGCTTTGGTCACATAGCCCACTATGCTCCCGTCGCAATGCATTGAATATCAAAAAACAGGAAACCAAATTTTGTTAAATTAATTTTGTTTGGGTACTTAGGGACAGCGCAACCGCAACAAAATAGCCTGCATTGAGTTTGCGAAACACGGGATTGCTTTATACCCTGTGTTTTGCTCCTCAACACAGACAGGCTCAAGGGAACCTGTCCGAGAACTAGCTTCCAAAAAATGCGACCACAATATATAGTGTTTTCCCAATGCAGAAACCACTATATATTGATTGAAATTTTTAAAAACTTAGTTCTCAGACAGGCTCCTAGTGCGCTATTCCTAAATAGCTGCCATTTTTAATGTTTCATAAAAACTTTCTTTCTTTTTCAGTTTTTCGCCTGAAAATTTCTCAACAAATAAAGTCATATAATATTTGTCTTTTTTTTCTAGCGGAAAGTTTAATACCGTCACTTCACCACTTGGGGAAATATATTTCTTTTCAATTATTGTTAGTCTGGATTGGTCAATTGCCAGATCCTGACGTGAAACAACCTCGCCTGTTTCAATGTAGCCTTTTTTCAGAAGTTCTGAATTAATATCTTCAAAAGTAAAGAGTAGCTGATTATTTTCTTTTAACATCACATCAGTTGTGCATCCATCTTCTTCAGGTGAGACAGCAAAACTGACATTGTTAATCTTTACTTCGTATACGCCTTCAAAATTATCCGCCGGCTTTAAACTCGACG
This sequence comes from Thiotrichaceae bacterium, assembly GCA_027008885.1. Lineage (GTDB taxonomy): Bacteria > Pseudomonadota > Gammaproteobacteria > Thiotrichales > Thiotrichaceae > Cocleimonas. The sequence continues at coordinate 9,802 of JALVDQ010000074.1, forward strand.
CCGTTTTTAAGGTCTGCATCAGTGAGCTGGAAGACGGGTATTTCTTCTCGCAATATTTTTGATGCAGCGATAAAAAGGTTGTTACATATTTTGAACTGTGTGTGTTTTTTGCAACCTGCTGTTTGCTTGCATTTGCATTACAGCCACTTAAAACAATGCTTGTTAAAATAGCTGCGAGTACGGTTTTGGGGTAAGAATTATTCATGGGGTTTGCCTTTTATACTTATTTTAATTTTATGTAATTACTTTATTTGATCATTTTTTCCATTTATTATTTAGATCTATCTCTCGCATTGATCAAAATCCAGGAGACGGTGCAGTAATAAGTTGGGTACTTACTACAGCACTCCTAATATCCCGATCAGGCTAATTCTAAATCAGACAATCTTTACACAAACTTAATAAAGCTGGTTTAACGACATTTTTAGCGACAAAAGAAAGCAATATCACTACTTGATTCATGTCATTTGCAGTGGCTTTAGTCACTCGTTAGAATCAGCCGATGCTAAATATTGAACCCCGATACACTGGAAAAACCGCATTTTTACATCTTGGTTTTCGTCCTTTTTTCTTTGCCTCCATTTCTTTTGGGATTGTCTCAATTGCCCTCTGGATGTTGCTATATACCTTTGGCAAGGGATTACTTGCGAATCATTACCCGATCATCACCTGGCATGCTCACGAGATGATTTTCGGGTTTACAGCGGCAACCATTACAGGTTTTCTGCTAACTGCCGTAAAAAACTGGACAGGTATTCAGACAGTGCATGGAAAACCGTTACTTGCCCTGTTTTTACTCTGGCTTGCTGCACGGATTCTTGCCTTTATACCGGGCTCCTGGGTTTTACCCACGCTTGCGGTTATTGATTCACTCTTTTTGTTATTCATCACCTGGGCGTTTTCAAGCCCCGTTATAAAAAGAAAGCAATGGAATAATCTTGCCTTCAGCGGCAAGCTTCTTTTGCTGTTTTTAGCCAATATTGTCTTTTATCTTGGACTGCTTGGGGTATTGCAAAATGGCACGCATTACGGTCTGTATGCCGGTTTTTATACTGCTTTGGCCGTGATTTTTACTATGGGAAGACGCGTGATTCCTTTCTTTATAGAAAAAGGTCTGGGCTGTCCCTTTCAGGCTAAAAACTTTCAATGGGTTGACGCTAGTAGCCTGTGGTTATTTCTCGTCTTTTCAATTTCAGATATTTTCTTTGCGGAGTCAGTTGTAACCGCGCTTTTGGCAGGAGTGCTTGTTATTCTGCACGGTGCGCGCCTGTATGGATGGTATCATCCGGGCATCTGGAAGAAATCACTGCTGTGGGTATTAATGGCTGGCTATGCATGGATAATTCTTGGCTTTATCTTGAAAATAGCTGCAATTTTTCTGGGTATTTCACCTTATCTTGCACTACATGCCTTTGCCTATGGCGGAATCGGCATGATTACCTCTGGCATGATGGCTCGCGTATCATTGGGGCATACCGGCAATAATGTGTTTAATCCGCCAAAAATACTGCATCTTGTTTTTGCCTTGATTTTTACTGGTGCAATAGTCCGGGTAATTTTGCCAATTTTCCTCGGGCAGTATTATCTGCAGTTGATTGGGTTATCGCAGGCATTGTGGATAAGTGCCTTTCTAATCCTTTTTATTCGCTATGCCCCAATGCTTATCAAGGCACGCGTTGATGGTCGCTTTGGGTGAATCCCCCTGCCTGGTTGATTGACTCCAGCATTTATATTTTCAAGGCATGGTATACCTGTTCTGATATTGACGATATTAATGGCAATCCGGTCAATGCAGTTCACGGTTTTCTGGATTTTGTCTATCACCTGCTTGCCAGCGAACAGCCACAACGAATCGCATTCGCTTTTGACGAAAGCCTGAAAACCTCGCATCGCAAGAAAATTTATCCTGAATACAAGGCAAATCGCCCGCCCGCGCCTGAATCCCTGCATCGCCAGTTTCAATATTGCCGAAGATTTTTAAAGGCTTTCGGAATTTATGAAGATGCAAGTCCCCTTTATGAGGCGGACGACCTGATCGGCAGCTGGGCAGCACGGCTGCGTGCAGAACACATCCCTGTGAATATTATTACGGCAGATAAAGACCTTGCGCAACTGATTCATCAAGGCGATTACTGGTGGGAGTATGAGCGCGGGCAGAAGCTTGACAGCAAGGCAATTCTCAAGAAATTCAAGGTAAAGCCACAACAAATTGCTGATCAACTTGCCATTGCGGGTGATAAATCAGACAATATTCCGGGGGTACCTGGTGTCGGCATGTCTACAGCAGCAAAACTGCTAAGACGATTCGATACCATTGACAATATGCTGAGCCATATTCCGGAAATTTCCAGTATGCAGATTCGTGGTGCGAGTCGAATCCAGCAGTTAATTACAGATCACCAGGATACAATCCGGTTGGCGCGACAATTGACAGGTATTGTGTGTGATATTGAAACGACTCCAGCAGGTTATTTTGAAATTTCTCGTCTGAATCAGCCAGCATTAGAGGAATTATTTATTCAGTTAAGGATTTCTGCAGAGCAACAGAAAAAATGGCTGGAGTTGCACGCTTGCCTTTTTTAAACCGATCCAGAAGCCTGTCTGAAAATACCCAAAAATACGATTCCCAGCAATTTAGCTAAAAATTAAGTTCTTTGTTTTCAATGGGTTAAGAATTGAATTTTTGGAAAATTGCTGATTTCCTAGTTCTCGGTTCTCGGACAGATTCCTAAGTCGTAAGCTTGCGATAAATATCTGCTACCTTTAGTGGCAACTGTGCTACATCATCCAGCACTACATAGCTTGCTGCACCATACATATATGGCAGATAATCCAGACCTGCTTTGTCTATGGTGATACAAAAGGGGTGCACTCCTGTTCGGCGTGCTTCTATCAGTGCCATACGGGTATCCTCGATACCATACTTTCCGCGGTACTCACCATAATCTTCTGGACGACCATCGGACAGAGTGATCAAGATACGAGTTTTTGCACTGACCTGATTTAAAAGCCCTGCAAGATGACGAATGGCAACTCCCATGCGAGTATATTCCTGTGCTTCAATACCTGCGATTCGGGACTGCACGCTATAATCAATTTTAACTGAATCGCTACCACTACCCGCACAGCTTTTCTTGCCAGAGTAGCTTTCCTCAAAGCTTTTTATTTTAAAAATATCACAGCGTTTGCGCGCCCACCCCGAAAAGCCATAAATTGCATAGCGATCACCTAACTTTTCCAATGCTTCACAGAGCAAGATCAGTGCTTCGCGTTCTGCTTTATTTATCCAGCCCTTGGTTGAGCCGCTCATATCAACCATCAACATCACCGCGATAGAACGATCAACACGTTGCATCTGGGTATACAGGCGGTCTGTCATTTCCATGCCGAGTCTGGTATCACTCCAGGCTTCAACAAAGGCATCAATATCAATATCATCGCCGTTGACCTGTTGTTTCAAAAGCTTGTCTTCACCACGCAAGGCTTCAAAACTTTTATGGATCTGTTTTATTTCTTTGTGATATTTCTGCAGTGTATCCTGAACAAAGCCCAGTTTTCCTGGTTTAACCTCTTGCTCACGCAAGACACACCAGTCCTTGCGATAGTGTTGTCGCTGATAATCCCATTCATCATAATAGAGAGCGCCTTCCTCATGGTAGGTGCCAGCCCACAGATCATCTGCCTTTTTATCACTGATTTGCTCTGCATCGTAAGCACCCGCGCCGCCTGTTTGCAGGTATTCTTCTGGTATATCACCAAAATCCTGCAAAATTGAATTCATTGACTCGCGTGTTTCCCAGTCTATTTTAAGTGGCTCATCATCCAGTGTAATCTCAATGCGAAAATCCTGTGGCAGGGAGGTATCGTCTGATTCGCTTAACTTCAGTCTGGATGTTTTCTCGCTTGTATCTGCTTTGTGTTGCTCTTCATCCTGTGTATTCTTTTGATTTTTGTTTTTATCTAAAATCTCCTGCGATGCTTTCCAAAGCGCTTTCTGGAATACCTGCTTTTCCCTGTTTAAACGTATCTGCATCGCATCCAGAAGCTCATCCAGCTTCCACACACCCTGAAAACAATGTGGTTTTGGCAAGGGTAACCGCATTGCATCCTGAATCAGCTGACAACTGCTTGTTATACTTGAGTGTGGCTGTTGCAGTTGAGCAGCCAAAGATTCCCAGCCTGGCGGGATAACGCTTTCATTCAGCAAGCCCAGTACAGTTTGCATATCACGGTGTATTCCGGGCAGTTCTCTTGAAATGCAGGCATCCAGACGAATCGCTTCCAGTCTTTGCAGATAATCCAGTTGCAAAGAGCGGCTCTGTGGGTCTTTTTTCAGAAAATGCGACAAACTCAGTTCGGGGCGACTGTTTTCCAGCACGCGTTCAACGCGCCAGCTACCAAACCAGATTTGCGCCCATTGATACGCGAGTATTGATTTATAGTGTTTAAAATTATTCTCATGGGATTCAAAACGCCCAACGAAGCTGGGGAGATAGAGCGTTTCTGTATCAGTCCAGGCGGAATCTGCCTGCTGCAACTTCAGTCGCCTGCCCGACAAACCTTGCACAAACAGCGAAAGCATACCCGAAACATCAGCAAAGGTTACGCCACGGGCGCGGTCTTCAGCCTCAAGTGCAAATTTCTCTACATTGTTGATCAACTGCACCGCAGGCACCAAACCCTGTGTATCCAGAATTTCCATGGAATGCAGCACCCAGGTTTGCATCATTTTATCGTTCATTAAAGCAAGTGCTTTAGCTGCATTAAGCGCCAGACAATAACCAATTTCGGTATGTGCCTTAGCTCCGACTTTGATCCAGTAGAGCGCACGATCCTGCTTTGAACGCTTAAATTTTGCAAGAGCAATGGCAGTGGGCTCAGTATCAAGACGTTGCAGATCAGCATCCAGATAGTCATCCAGAATAGCTTCCAGCTGATTTGAATCGAGTGGGCTTGTTTTGCCTGAGTGATAAATATGCATATAAGGAGGTAGAATACAGGATAATACAACTAATACCCATCCCCCCTGTTTTTTATCAATAGTGTTCGGCATGATTATTGCTTAAACTGAGTTCAGCAATTTTATTGTTTCAATATCCCATGGCGAGGTAAGCTTGTTTTTAACGGCTTTAAGCCAATGGATACCTATTTTCCATATTCCTTTGAGCTTATTGCCGAGCAGTGTAACGATTCCACATTCAGGGATGCGTGTAACTGTGCTTATTGACTTTGTAATAGATGAATTTTCAGTGGTGGTATTCTCTATTGTTTCAATTTCTTCCTGTTTATCATGGTTACGTTGCTTAAAATTCAACAGCAAAATATAGATAAT
>JALVDQ010000075.1 GCA_027008885.1 Thiotrichaceae bacterium
ATGGCACTGCGGTAAAGATTATGCCTGGCTGTAACGGGGTTGAAGCGATGATCTGTCTCGCTGCTGCCATTATTGCCTTTAGTGCTCCACTAAAGCACAAGATCGTTGGTTTGATTACAGGTTTTTTTGCTATCCAGGCATTAAATATCGTGCGCATTATCAGTCTCTTTTACTTGCTGCAATGGAATAAGGACTGGTTTGAGTGGGCTCATCTTTACATCTGGCAAGCCCTGATTATTCTTGATGCCCTGATTATTTTTATTCTTTGGGTGCGTTGGCTGCCGTCTGATGATAACGATAACGACAATGAGATTCCAAGAAAATACCAGGCGGGTTAGTGCTTAGATGATTAAAAATGGTGATGTTCTTAAATTTCTTGGCAAAGTGCTGCTGTGGATGCCTGTTACCTTTGCACTGTGGTATTTTCTGGTTCCGGGGATTAATTATATTACGGCTTCAATAGCTGATTATATTCTGCCCCTGATAGCGGATCACGCAATTAAAGCTGTGGAGTCCAGTGCTCGGGAAGTGAATATTATTACCCAATTCGATGACAGAAGTTTTCCCATAAGAATAATGAACTTTAGCTATAGCTTTCCGTTTTTTCTGGCAATGGTGCTGGCAAGCCCTGACACTTATCTGGGCAAGCTGAAAAAATACGCCATTAGCCTGATCCCTCTATTTTTAGTCGCACTCTGGGGAGTAGTTTTCAGCGCGTTTGGAATCCTTGCATTTCAATCCACTCCTGAAATCGCGCAACAATTGCACACAACTCCCACGATTCGATTGATTATTTCGCTCGGCTTTCAGTTGGGCAAGCTGATTATCCCGCCACTGACACCGATCATCCTCTGGCTGTACCTGTACAGGGATTACGCCCATCAGCTTGTACCAAAGCTGCTTAAATCCTGACCGAAGACGACGCAAGCGCAACTGCCAGTCAATGATTGCGCCGCCACTAAAGTAGATTTACAGTGTTCTGCATTAGTTCTGCATCAATAGCCGCTTTAGCCTACCTGTCCGTCGAATACCGTCACCGGAATAATCCCATTAAAGGCTGGATGGTCGCTACTGATTTTTACATGACCCGCAAGTACATTGGGTATAAACACGCCTTCCTGCATTGGGTGATTGCTGATTGCTTCGATTTCAAACGTCAGGCGTTCGCCCTCAGCCAGGCTGATTTTTCCATCTGCTACATGGTTAATTTTAACAACCAGAGAGCCATTTACATGCTCCAGTCCAACTGGTTCGATACTGTCCAAAGTAACCGTTTGACCTGTGAGATTGAGCAGTGAAACGATTTCTTTGCCATGAGTTTGCCGCTGGTAAATGGTGATATCACAGCTGGGTAACGCGACATCTGCCTGTTTTCCGGAAAATGCAAGTGCTGTGCTTGATACACCAGTCATGGATAGTGCGATCCCATATCCCATTCCCTTGAGTACCTTTCTGCGTGAGTGATTTATCATTTCAGTCTCCTGTGATTTATTTATGCTTATGCCGTATGGATTCATGTGGCATTAAAATTAAGTATTGTGTATATTCTTGTTGTTTTCACAATAGTTGTTATAACACATATAATATGGCAAATTTTAGTTCCCGTCCACAAAATATTAAGAATACCGGTTTTGAAGCTCAAATCCTGAAAACGATAACGACTTTGAATGACCAGATATTTGCGAAAAAAACAGAATTGCTTTCTATTTGGGGGATGACTGTTTTGCAACACAACGCATTACAGGTTTTGTATGACAACGACACCCAAAAGACAGGCTTGTCAAACAAGGAGATAGGCAGGGGTTTAACGACCCGGGTTCCTGATATAACCCGTTTGCTGGACAGACTGGCAGACAAGGGCTGGGTTAAACGTGAACGCGATAACAACAATAGACGTATTGTCAGGACGACACTAACACAAATTGGCACCGAATTAGTGGAATCAAGCGCCCAGCCACTTATTGAACTACAACAAAAAATGCTGGCTCACATGACGCAACAGGAAAAAGAACAACTGGCAAGCCTGCTAAAATCATTCTCGGAGAAAGTTCCGGATTTGAGCTAAAGGATTAAGTCGCTGTCCGAGAACTAAAAATTGACTGCAAATTCCACAATCAGCATAATCTGGGCTTGTCATAATCGTTAAATAAACCCGCCAACAAAATTAATTGAGAAAATATATGAGACCCAGTAATCGTTCAAATGACGAAATGCGCTCCGTTAAATTTAGCCGAGAATACACCATGCACGCAGAAGGCTCGGTATTGGTCGAGTTTGGTAACACCAAAGTGTTATGTACTGCTACTGTTGATGAGCGTATTCCGCCCTGGCTGCGCGGGCAGGGAAAAGGCTGGGTAACTGCTGAATATGGCATGTTGCCGCGCTCTACCAATTCGCGTATGGGACGTGAGGCAGCCAGAGGCAAACAAAGTGGGCGCACCCAGGAAATTCAACGCCTGATTGGACGCTCACTTCGAGCCGTGGTCAATCTTGAAGCTCTGGGCGAACGTCAAATTATACTGGATTGCGATGTTATTCAGGCAGATGGCGGTACACGCACAGCCTCAATCAGTGGCGCTTATATTGCCCTGAGTGATGCGATTCAGTCATTACTTGAATCAGGTAAAATCACAAAAGATCCATTAGTCGCTCAACTTGCCTCAATCTCGGTAGGCATTTATCAGGGCGAAGCGGTTCTTGATCTGGATTATGCAGAAGACTCCAATGCAGAAACGGACATGAATATTGTAATGAACAACGCAGGGCATTTTATAGAAGTGCAGGGTACCGCCGAAGGACATGCGTTTTCCCGCGAAGAAATGAATAAAATGCTGGATCTGGCGGAAAAAGGAATAAGCGAGATTATGCGGTTACAGAGCGAAGCTTTAAATACCCGCGCCATTTCCGGGAATCAGTGATTTGCACAATAATTCTTACACGGGAGCAGCAAGCGAGTTTACGAACCGTTTATCATTAGAATACACCCTTCTGTCGTTCAACTTGAAGCAATTCATTATTTCCGTTTAACAAAAGCTTGAGACAAACAACCGGGCAAAACCAGCTTTTCCGCGGCTGGCTCACTATTCCCCGCACAGACTCTTGATAAAATTTAAGCACTTCAAGCAAATGTGCGTCTGTTTTTTATACAGACTCTATCGTTTTGTTTTATCAAACATATTTTAATTATTATTTTGGATTACAGAATTTTTCTACTATAATCCAGTGCTCCAGCAAGTTAGTTTGATGTGTATATGGATTTAGCTGGTTAGGTATCCGGAGAAACACAATCCCGTAAACCAGTTAAGCAACCAGCTAAGTAATCCAAAGCGATCAATACAAGACTTGTATTCTATTTGTATTTAAGGAGTTATATTTTGTCAATTCGAGAATATTTACCAGGTGAACACCAGGCGGGTTTTGTTGGTCTCAGGCTTGTTGTAAAAGTAGGTAGTGATTATCGGCAGAAATATTATTCTTTTAGAAATAAAAGTGATGAAGAAAAAGCACAGTTAAGACGTGAAGCTGAAGCGCTTAATGCTGAATGGAACATGGAGCGCAAACTGACGCAATCTATTAAAGATCGGGAATGCAGGGAGATAAGACGCACCTCCTCAGCTTATACAACAGGTGTATCCGGCGTAAAAATGAAATTTGTACGCTATCACAAGCACAGGGCAGGAGAAAAACGAGCCTATTACACACCCTATTTTAAGGTATCTGGTTCAACGAAAAATGTACGCTTTGACAAATTATTCAATATCAAACAGTTAGGCTATGATATCGCCTGGAGCAAAGCGATTGCGTACTACGCAGGAAAAAAAGGCATCTCTTCGTACTCACACCTGCTTGAACGTAAACCACCCGTTGAACAGTTTTATGTCATCTACCGCTATCAGGTATCATTAGGACACCAGATCCCCCTGCGAAGACTGCCTGACGAACTCGATCCAAAACCAGTCGAAGGTCTGGTGGCCGCCTGATCAGCGCTTTTCCGTTAAGTACCCAAACAAAATTAATTTAACAAAATTTCGTTTCCTGTTTTTTGATATTCAAGGCATTGCGACGGGAGCATAGCAGGCTATGTGAGCAAAGCAATAACGAAGAGGATCAGAAAACAGGGGCTAAATTGTTAGATTAATTTTGAGCGGGTACTGATCAGATAACTGGACTCGGTGTAAATTATTTGCCTGGAGCAAGTACCACGCTCTTGTCGGGTTACGCTTAGGCTAACCTACAAGACTCTGTCTTCTGTCCTCAGTCTCCTGATAACCCATCCCCCCTGTTTTTTGCATATTTTTGTATAGCCTTGTTAAGGAATGAAACACAGCACAGGAACGCTGCTTGATTCATGTGCCACCCCGCGTTTCGCGCACTCAACGCAGGCTGACTACATGCTACCGCGCCTCTGTCTTCTGTCCTCAGTCTTCCGTTCTCTGACACACCCACCCCCCCATTTTTTCAACATTTTTATGACACTGCTTCACTGATTTGGTACATTGCGCGCATGTCTAAATCAACATCCAAACCAGCATCTACATCAAAAGCCCGGAATAGCAGGCAAAAGCATA
>JALVDQ010000076.1 GCA_027008885.1 Thiotrichaceae bacterium
AATAAAGTGTATCTCTACCATACCCATTAAGTAGTTTTAAACGTGAACCAAACTGATCCAGTATTCCTTCAGTTAAGTATTTTGCTGTTCTATTTTTTAAAAAACTAGCACAGTTACTTCCCTTAAAATAAAGCTTGTTATTTTCTTCTTTTTCTCTTTCGAGTAAATTTGCTAATTCACTGCATAATTCAAGAATGGTGGGATCAGAAGGAATGTTTTTATCAATTGTTAGTTCTAATAAAAATGAGCTATCATCAGGTAGCGCTTCTTCATCAAAATCAATTTTTTCATAAAAATCATCATGATTATCATCAGTGTTTAATTTTTCTTCACCCAAAACTGTACGAAGCGTTTCATGGAGAGATTTTGCTTCTTCCATATAAGTATTGGATAAACCGGTATACGACTCAGTATGCTGTTTTAATGTTTTCCAAAACTCTTTATCAATATCCATAATCAGGAGCGCGCACAACTCTGACCAGCTTAACCGACCATAGGGTAAACTTACCCCTGAGCCAATAAAGGCAATTAAACAATTTTTATTTAAACTGCGGTTCAGTTCTGTTTCTGCATGATAAGAAATTCTTTTTAATGAGGGTAAGAGAGGTTTGTAGGCACGTTCATAAGTCCACATTCGTTAGCTTCCTTTGCAAAGAGTAGAATTATTAATCGTTTATTTATAGCATAAAATACTAGAATACTGTCTTTTTTATTTGTTAATTCGCTGTTAAATTATTGTTTGTATCGGAATAAGAGCAGGACAGGGGGATACTCGATTATTATTCAATTTATCTTTCCATTATTTTTCAAGAGCAAAGCGAAAGCACACAGTTTATAAGTATAAGTGGGTATTTTTAAAAACATACATGACAAAAAACAGGTGCTATTGCATTTTGATTCTGTTTTACCTACTCTTCGCACACTATTAACGAAAGGAGGAAACCTATGTCACATACATTACCCGATTTACCTTATGCAAAAGATGCACTTGAGCCATATATTTCAGCTGAGACACTCGATTATCACCACGGTAAACACCATCAGGCATACGTTACAAACCTGAACAACCTGATTGAAGGCACTGAGTTTGCTGATAAATCACTGGAAGAGATTATCAAATCTGCACCTGCTGGCGGTATTTATAATAATGCGGCACAGGTCTGGAATCATACCTTCTACTTTAATTGTCTTGCAGCCAATGCGGGTGGAGAACCCACAGGCGCTATCGCAGAGGCGATTAACAAGGCATTTGGCTCTTTTGCCGAGTTTAAGGAGAAATTTTCTACTTCTGCCGTGACTAATTTTGGTTCTGGCTGGACCTGGCTGATAAAAAATGATGATGGCAGTGTCGAGATTGTAAACACTTCAAATGCTGGCTGCCCACTTTCAGAGGGTCAACACGCTGTACTTACCATAGATGTCTGGGAACATGCCTATTACATTGATAAACGCAATGCACGCCCGGCTTATGTCGAAGATTTCTGGAATCTGGTTAACTGGGATTTTGTAAACAGCAATATGTAAAAATATGTGAATTTGCTGTTTACGGATTAGAGTCTGTCTGGAATTGTGAGCTTGCTGCGAAAAAACTGAATTTGTTGTTCTTCGCGGCACTCATTTTCAGTCAGACCTTGTCTCCAGCCTGAAAAATGAATAAAAACACAAATACTAAAAAAAAGTGGTTGAGGTTAATACTGGAAGCCCTGATTGTTATCGGATTGATTCTGGTAATAAGAGCCTGGCAACAACGCAATGTAGCAAGTGGTGTTGCGCCTGGTTTTCAAAGTGTGTTACTTGATGGTAATACGGTTAATCTGGAAGACTATAAAGGCAAGCCAGTGCTTATTCATTTTTGGGCGAAGTGGTGCCCTTTTTGCAAGATTGAAGAAGGCAGTATCACTGACATACAAAAAGACTGGACGGTACTCACTGTGGCATACCAGTCAGGTAATGCTGACGATATAAAGAAACACTTGCAGGAGCGCAAGCTACAGGGCTGGCAAACTATCGTTGACGAAGATGGTCGCCTTGCGGATCTGTTTGGAGTAACTGGTGTACCTGCAAGTTTTATTCTGGATAGCGCGGGCAATATCCGTTTTTCTGAAGTTGGTCTGACATCCGAGTGGGGCTTGCGTGCCAGGCTGTGGTGGGCAGATAAGTTCCCCAAAAAGGCGGACAATACCCCTGTAACAGAGCAGTAGCAGAATAAGCAAGGCAGCTTTCCCTGCTACTATTCATAGCTACAACCCATATTACTCCTGGACAGTTTTTTCAGACAAACGCCCAGACACTCCCCGCAACTTCTATTTCAATGCCTGAATCACTTCATTATGATTAAGGTGCTTGGCAAGCCCCTTTGCTGTATTTCCATCACTGTTTGTTGCATTTTTTCTTGCACCACGACTCACCAGATAAGCAGCTGTAGCCGGATGCCCGAAGCGCGCAGCTTCATGTAATGGAGTCCAGTTTTTCTGTGATTCTGCGTTGATGTTTGCACCTTTGGATAACAACAGCTTCACCACTTCCAAACGACCCTTGGCAGCTGCCTCATGCAAAGGCGTTTCATTGTATTTGTCTTTGGCATTGACATTTGCACCATTTGCAATAATAACGCTTGCAAAGCCTAATTGCCCTTTTGCAGCAGCCTTGTGCAACAAGGTTTCTCCAATGCCATCCGCGATATTAACATCAGCCCCGTGACTCGCCAGCAATTCTGCAATTTTTACATTGCCATTTTTTAGAACTACCTGTAGCGGCGTCCCTTTTTGGCTACCCGTATTTGCATTCGCACCAAATTTCAACAAGCTTTCTACTATGCCCGCCTGTCCTTTGGAGATCGCCAGATGCAAGGGATTACCGCCCTTACCACCTTTGTTTGGATCTGCATGATAGCGCAGTAAATTCAGTACAATACCCGGGCGACCTCGTTGAATTGCCATAAGCAGGGGAGTCTCCCCTGAATTGCTCGCCTTGTTCGCATTCGCGCCATTTTCAAGCAGGAGCTTGACAAAATTCGCATTTCCCTTGTCAATTGCCAGATGCAGGGCGGTACGACCATCGCGTGTGGTCGCGTTGACATCAGCACCATACAATACAAGTTTGTCGGCGATATCATTAAATCCTACCCTCAAGGCGGTATAGAGAACAGGCTCGCCATTGGCAGCTTTAGTATTTGGATTAGCACCCTGTTTCAGGAAACGGTCAGCCTCTCTTTTTGTGGCTGCCAGAAGATTATCCGCAAACGCCTTGCTGATGACCGGATTAGGTCTTGGACGGCTTGGTATTTTACGTTTCTTGAGTTGTCCGTACTTTGAAGGACCCTTCTTTTTGACTTCAGAAACAGAATCACCCGCTGTAGCGGTACTGGTATCTGTTGACTTTGTTTCAGTCGATTTTGCTTCAGCTGCTGTTTCATTCACCGTTGGTTTAACACTGGCACTTCCACCACCACATGCCGTTAACAGGATACTTGATAAACACAACCATGTTACTGTTTCAATAATTTGCTTTGACTTCACTGTCGCCTTTTCCTTTTTTAATAAAAACCCTTTCCCCCGAATGAGTAATTATTATCGTCGGGTAAGATGATGATAGCTAAAATGGAGATTTCTGTCATGTATAATTCATTGCTAATGCCTGCTAATCTGGTTTTATTATGATAAAACTTTATACTATGCACCTTTTTAACAAGCCTGAGCCTGTAGAACATTGGAATATTGCAGATTCAGGTTTTTATAGGAGAACTTTATGAGATTCAAAATATTTTATACGATTTTATTGAGCTTGCTATTAAGCACCCTGTTATCCATTACTGGCTGTAATGCAAAAACAGATTCACAAACAGCCAGGGCTACTGATCCGGTTCCTCAGGCAGGTGGTTATAGCAATATTGACAATGCCAAATTGCAGGAATTATTAAAGCAGGGCGTTCCCCTGGTTGATATCAGACTGGAACAGGAATGGAAACAGACAGGCATTATTCAAGGCTCAAAAACAATCACTTTTTTTGATAGAACAGGACGAATTAACCCAAATTTTGTACCTGAATTTACAAAACTGGTAAAAAAGGATCAGCCAGTGGCAATAATCTGCCGTACAGGAAATCGTTCCGTCGCCGCAAGTCAGGCAATCGCACAACAGCTTGGCTACAAAAAAGTCTTCAATGTAACTCACGGAATCACTGGCTGGATAAAAGAAAACAGACCTGTCGTTAAATACCCTCAATAAAAGAATCTGTCCCGGAAAAATATGTAAAAAAAAGGGGGGATGGGTGTGTCAGAGGACTGAAGACAGAAGACAGTTGTAGGGTTGAGGATACGAAACACGGGGTAGCCATTGCTCCTGTGTTTCGTTCCTCAATACGGACTACGCAGAATGCCGACAGGCTTCCAGGAGCCTGTCCGAGAATCTCACTATTTTCGGACAGGCTCCTCCTGTTTTAAAGCGGATATAACGGCTCCAGAACCCCACTGTCTTTTTCGGAATGATCACGCGCTGGCTCGAGTCCGGCTTCCACAAGTGCCTTTAATCTTTTTCCGT
>JALVDQ010000077.1 GCA_027008885.1 Thiotrichaceae bacterium
CTCTGCCTTATCTACCATTATTAATCCTTTAAAATCGGCTGTGTTATACTCTTTGTTGTTTAATATACATCAAACAGGATGCGTCCCATTTTCGTCAAAAGTATATACCCATCCCCCCCCTTTTTTTATATATTTTTATGCTGCCACATTCTCTCCCTGATCTTCCCTCTTACTGCGTTCTTTGTGATCGTCCAATTCGACGTGCTTTTTCATTATGCAAAGAATGCGAAGATGACTTGCCGAAAATTTTACATGCCTGCAAGCTTTGTGGTATTCCTCTGAATGAATCTTCCCGGGTGTGCGGACAATGTTTAAAAACAAAGCCAGTGGTTGATTTCAGCTTATCCCTTTATCACTATGAAAGCCCGGTTGATTATCTGATTAGCCAACTGAAATTTAGACAAAAACTGTCTTATGCCGCAATTCTGGGGCATCTCCTGAGTGAGCATTTATTAAATACCATGTCAGCTAAATTACCTGATGCAATCATTCCTGTGCCTTTGTATAAAAAACGCTTGGGCAAGCGTGGCTTTAACCAGTCGCTTGAAATCGCTAAAATTGTCTCAAAAAAAACAGGGTTAACAATCGACACTCAACTGGTCAGCAGAAAAAAGTCAACACGGGCACAGTCATCACTGCATCTGAAGCAAAGAAAGCAGAATGTAAAAGATTGTTTTCAAATCAAAAATCAAAATCAGGGTGCGCCGGTGTATGAGCGTATTGCTATTCTTGACGATGTTGTTACTACAGGTGCAACCACAAATGAACTGGCAAAGGTATTAAAAACTGCTGGCATTAAAAAAGTTGGCGTGTGGTCGATAGGCAGGGCTGTTTTGCATGGTAATAACAGCTGAGAATGACTGATTTTGATGTTGTTAACAAAAAGGTCATTCTTGAATAGCTATGAACAACTCAAGTTGTTTTTATGCTTTTAACTTGCAGAATAAACAGCACCTAGAACTCTTGTGCCTTTGGCTCCAGTTACTACGGGTAGATTGCCCGGCTTTCCTTCTATGGTTTGTTTGGCAAGCCAGGCAAAAGCAATGGCTTCCATCCAGTCAGGATCAACTCCTAATGTCTGGCTTGATGCGATGCTGATTCCGGGGAGTAAGTTTTGCAGGCGCTGCATTAAATAGCGATTGTGTACTCCGCCGCCACAGATATACAGCTCTTCACATTCTTCGGGAATGCAATTGGCAATGCTTGTGGCAGTTAATTCGCAGAGAGTTGCCTGAATATCTGCGGCTCTGTACTGATTTAGAGAGTCTTCTGATTGTTTCCTTAACCATTGCAGGTTAAATAGTTCTTTGCCTGTACTTTTGGGTGGTGGCAGGAAAAAAAATGGATCTTGAAGCAGTTGTTTTAGTAATTTGTTATGAATTTTTCCTGATGCAGCCCAGTCACCGTTTTGATCATAATTTCTGTTTTTGTTGTGGCTTATCCATGCGTCCAGTAATGCATTACCAGGTCCCGTATCAAAGCCGCTGACGGATTTTTTATGCTGGCTTGGGGGTAAAACAGTGATATTGGCTATGCCGCCGATATTTAAGATTACCCTGAATATATCAGGGCTGCAAAATATTTCTTTATGAAATGCAGGGACTAATGGTGCGCCTTGTCCGCCTGCTGCAATATCACGGTTGCGAAAATCAGCTACCGTTCTTATTCCAGTTAATTCTGCAATGATGTTCCCGTCTCCGAGCTGCAAACTGAAAGGGAATGTTCCATCTGGCTGATGCCAAAGTGTCTGACCGTGGCTGCCTATTGCCTGAACCTGATTTTTATTTATTCTGGCTTGCAGGAGTAATGCATTGCAGGCATCCGCAAACAGTTTTCCCAGTTCTTGATGAAGTCTTCCAATACTGCTGAGTGTGCCTTGCCAGCCGGGTTTAATTACCGCTTTAAGTTGGGAGCGTAGTTCTTCCGGGATAGGGAAGGAAAGTGACTGGATGAGTTCTGCCGATTTATCTGGAGTGAACTTAACCAGAACCGCATCGACACCGTCCATGCTGGTGCCTGACATTAGACCAATATAGTAATTCGAGTGATTACAGGTTGACAATCTGGTGATGCTTTGGTGTTTTGTTTATGCGTTGTTGTTTATGCTTCGTTTTATATTTGTTGTTTTTTTATTTATCCACCAATTGAGCTATCAATTTCAATGTCTGCCTCTACAAAGCGATGTAACACATTTAATTGTAATACCAGATTGATTGCTTTATTGCGGAAGTCCTGCAGTTCATGTTTTGCCAAAGACATGCTGTTAGGTAATTTAATCCTCATGGGATCCATGGCAATACCTTTTTTGCGCAATTCATAATGGCAGTGAGGGCCAGTGGCGAGACCGGATGAACCCACATAGCCTATAATATCGCCCTGGTAAACCTTGTCACCTTTTTTAAGCCCTTTTTTGAAACGGGACATGTGAGCATAACGTGTTTCATAACCTTCTCGGTGCGAAATGATAACCATGCGACCATAGCCACCTTTACGACCAATAAATTTAACTGTACCGTTTCCTGTGGTCATAATGGAAGTGCCACGGCGTGCAGCAAAGTCTGTGCCCTTATGCGCTCTCATTCGATGTAATACCGGATGGTAACGACCAGGATTGAAATGTGATGAAACTCTTGCGTGAGCAATGGGGGTGCGGATAAATGCTTTTTTCATTTCACGTCCATCTGGTGTGAAATAATCGGAGCGTCCATCTTTAAAGGTATAGCGAACAGTTCTTAGAACCCGTTTTTTGTTAATAAATTCTGCCGCCAACAGGTTTTTGCTGCCTACCTTGTCGCCGTCATGGTAAATCTCTTCAAATACGGCGGTTACTTTATCGCCAACGCGAATATCATGTGAAAAGTCGATATCCCAGTCGAAAACCTTGATAATCTGCCGGATAATTTTATTTTGAATGCCAGCTTTTCTGCCGTCAAAAAACAAACCGTTTTTGATAGTAAAACTTGCGCGTGCCTGACGTGTCTCAAAAATACCTTTTTTCCATGAGCCGGAATAAGAACCATCTTTTAAAGATAGTACATAGCTATTTTTGTTGTCATGTGTGAATACCAGTTCTGAAAGCTTGCCGTTATTATCAGAGCTTGCGCGTACTATAGCTCCCCCTCTATTAAGAGCTTTCAGTTCTTTATAGATTGTTTTATCCTGTTTTAACTCGGCTAAAGCTTCTTGATGCCCAAGTTTATGGAAGATATTTGTAAGATTGTCATATGATTTAACATGGTAGGTCGTCCATTTTGAATTTGTAGTTTCAAGGACGTGACCCGCATAAGTCTCAATAGCGCGCTTAGGTAAAGTGAGTTCTAATGTGTTGTTTTCCTGGTCTGTAAATACAATATCAGGATCATCAGTAGAAATTGTTTTGTCTGCAAGGGTGATGTGTTCTTCGTCAGGAAGTTTTTTCTTTGCGTTCTTTGTATTTATATTATTGTTTATTTCTTTGTTATTAGTAGTTGCAGGATTAGTGATTGCAAGCGCTGTTGATGCTGTTGATATAGGAGAGACAACCGATTCTTTTTCAGGAGCTATCTCAAATGTTTTATTCTTGTTGTTATGAGAACTTAATAACCGGGATTGGACAGGAATATTTCCTACAAGCGAAAAAGCACTCGCGACAAGCAATGCCCGATATGCCCAGACAGTCCTCTTTGGCATTGGATTATCAGAAGTCCTGCTGAATAGCGAAGAGGAGTCATCCCTATATCTGATAACAACTTCCATTTCTCTATGAAGTCTGTATTTTCTGGCAATGTCTTCCCAGCTATTATCACTCAGAACGACGTTGTTTTTTTGTAGTAAATGCAAGATTTTAAAGTCCTATAACTTATAAAAAAGCACAATATCCTTCATGTTTTCTATTTACATTAAATACCTGTTTTTTGCAAGCCTAAATAGTGTCAAATGTAGATTTCTTGATGCAAGGATACATATTAACGGGATAATACTTGAAAAGGAATGAAGCTACAAACGCTTATAGATAAATGGTTAAATATTGTTATCTAAAGTGTCTGGGAGCTTGTTCAGGAATATGAGTTGCAGTGAGAGAGGGGGTTTAGTCCATCTTTTTTATTGGGTTGGGGGAGTGAATGCTTGTTTTGTTCTCGGATAGTCTCCCAGAGGTAAAAGCCTGCGTAATTGCATAATGGAAATGGCAGGTTTGTCATTCTGTCATCCTCTAATTGAAAATAAATTATTTTTTTTGAAAAAAGAGTTGACGGGGAAATTTATATCTATACAATGCGCATCCTCGTTCAGGCACAGGCCTGAACTGTTACTTAAAAAATGAGAACCAGAAAAACTTGTGTGGGTGCTTGTAGCTTGCGAATAACGCAAGAAGCAAGAACTCAACAAACGTTAATTTTTGTAATGTTTTTTTATTGTTATTGATGTGTATTTGGTATGTATTGATAGCTAATAAGAAACCGATTAAACACGTTAAGTTAGGTTCGACCTTCAATTTAAAGATATAGAGTCTGAAAGGACTTAAAACAATTTAAACTGAAGAGTTTGATCCTG
>JALVDQ010000078.1 GCA_027008885.1 Thiotrichaceae bacterium
CCTTGCAAACAGAGAGCTGGTGGCAGGATGTAACTTTACCATTGCTAGAAACCGTCCGCATTAAGCTTCGTACCCTGGTACGCTTTATGGATGCTCAGGGCGGTCTGGAAATTGTTTATACAAACTTTGAAGATGAGATTGGTAAAGATTCTAAAGAGTTTGATATGGTTAAAAATGATTCAAACTTAAAAGGCTATTACAGCAATGTACAACGCTTTATTCGGGAAAATCAGGATCATATAACCATTAGACGCTTAAAGAATAACCAGCCAATTACTGAAAAAGATATTATGGCTCTAGAATATATTTTATTCTCAGAAGATGGTGTAATTTCAAAAGAAGAATATGAAAAAATCTACGGTGAAAAGCCCTTGGGCGTTTTAGTCCGATCCATTGTAGGGCTAGATCGCCAGGCAGCTAAACAGGTCTTTGCTGACTTTCTTGGAGAAGCACCGTTATTGCCTGACCAAATATCCTTTCTGGATGAAGTCACAAATTACTTAATTAAAAATGGTGTGATGGAACCAAAGATAATGTTCGAATCACCATTTACGAATTTACATGACTTGGGTGTTGCTGGAATTTTTGATAATGAAAGCAGTAAGAAAATTATTAAGCTGGTGCGTGATATTAATGAGAATGCTGAGGTTGGTTAAAGTAGTTATTAGTGTTGATCCACTCGCCCCAATGAGATGGTACCTGGGAGTCTGTCCGAGAATAGCCAAAAATTAAGTTCTTTTTTCAATGATTTAAAAATTTGTTTTTTGGAAAATTGCTGATTTCTAAGCCCAAGGAAAATTAACTTAACAAAATTTTGTTTCCTGTTTTTTGATCTCAAGTTTCGGAGTTCATTTTAGCTAAAAATAACCTGTAAGATGTTGATTTATAGTTCATGTTATCCTTGGTGACCTTAAAAAGTCTCTTGTTTGACTTTTTAAATCGTATTTAAAAACAGATGTTTACTGAGCATGCGTATAGCTATGTTTAGTACTATAAATCAATAACTTAGATTTTAAGTATATCAGATCAAGTTTTATACTTTAGACCGTAATACCATTATAAATACTTTTAATATCAAATAGTTATGAAAAATCACGAACTCCGAAACTTGAGTAATAAATTTAAAGTTACTCAGGAAAGTAACATAACAGAACTAATAAACCAGTTGCATTGCCAGCGATCCATTCTCTTGCGTGACTTTCAGATAGCTGCTTTTGTCGTGCCAGTCTCCAAGAACAATCCGTCTGGCGCTTTGATCATCCAGTTTAAATTGATGTTCGCCAGGTCGGTGTGTGTGTCCGTGTATAAGTATACCCATCCCCCCCTTTTTTAATACTTTTTCTACCTGTTGCTGGTTTACATCGAGAATCATGCTGGATTTGACGCCGGTTTCCTTTTGGGTAACCTGACGTGTTTTGTCGGCAATTCTCTGGCGTTTTTGGGTGCTTTGCATCAGGTAGAGTCTTTGCAAAATCCGGTTTCTAAGCAGGGCGCGCATTCTTTGATAGCTTTTGTCATCGGTGCAAAGTGTGTCGCCGTGCATAATCAGTGCCTGTGTGCCATAAAGATCAATAACCTGTTGATCTGCTAACAGCCTGGCTCCGATGCGCCTGGCAAATTTTTTTCTGGCGAGAAAGTCCCGGTTTCCCTGAATAAAAAAAAGTTTGGTGCCTGAATCAGAGAGGCTTTTCAGTTTATCAAAAAGAGGGGTGTAGATTTCACCTGTGGGCGTGTCGATAATATCATCACCAATCCAGAATTCGAATAAGTCGCCCAGAATATAGAGAGCCTCTGCATCGCAGCTTATATCATCAATAAAGTCATAGAGAAGCGTGAAAAGCTCCGCTCGGTCGGGGTGCAGATGCAGATCAGAGATAAAATAAGTCGCGCGCCGACCAGCTTCAGGCTTTGGGGACGTCATGGGAATTACTGTATCCCTTTGCATAAAAGCCCTGATCAGGTCGGGGACTTGATCAGGGCTTCCGCAAGAGAGGCAGTCAGTTATTACTTAACGACTGTGGCTTTGATAATGGTAACTGGCTCCAGTGGCACATCGCCATGACCACCATGATGACCAGTTTTTACCTTGGCAATTTCATCCACCACATCCATGCCGTCGATGACTTTGCCAAATACGGCGTAGCCCCAGCCTGCCTGGGTTTCACTGGTGAAGTTCAGAAAATCATTGTCTTTCAGGTTAATAAAAAACTGGGAACTTGCCGAATGCGGGTTGGGTGTGCGCGCCATGGCAACAGTGCCACGATCATTTTTCAAGCCATTGTTTGCCTCATTCATGATCTCTTCCCGGTTTGGCTTTTCAGTCATGTCCGGCAACATGCCGCCAGTCTGGATCATAAAATTGGGAATAACGCGGTGAAAGATGATGCCGTCATAAAAGCCGTCCTCCACATATTTAATAAAGTTTGCAACCGTTTTTGGTGCTTTTTCAGCATTAAGCTCCATCGTAATGGTGCCTTTACTGGTTTCAAGTTTAACTACGGGGTTTGCAGACATTTTTTCTCCTGATTTGGTTTCGGATGTTGTTGCTTGTGTGTCAGCCGCTTTCTTTGCTTCCTGAGCATTGCAGCCGCTTAACAAAATAAAGAAAGATACAAAAGCAATAAATAATACATTTGGTTTTATAACATTTATCATATAAATTTACTCTTTGTGTGTATACGGAGCAGAATAATAGCGGAATTAATCCCCTTCTGCTACCATCGCGCTCATCTATTCATTGAACCTTTAAGAAACTGTCCGGGTAGTTTTTCCCGAGCCAAGTATCGCCTTATGTTAAAAATTTATAATAGCCTGACCAATAAAAAAGAAACCTTTACGCCTATTGAGGAAAATAAAATCCGTCTGTATGTGTGTGGCATGACGGTTTACGATTACTGTCATTTGGGGCACGCGCGGGTGCTGGTTGCCTTTGATGTAGTAGTGCGTTATCTGCGAGCCAGAGGTTATGAGGTGACGTATGTGCGCAATATTACTGATATTGATGACAAAATAATTCAGCGCGCCAATGAAAAAGGTGAGAATTTCAAGCACTTAACCGAGCGCTATATTGATGCCATGCACGCAGATGAGAAGGCGCTCGGCGTTCAGCCACCAGACCATGAGCCAAAAGCCACCGATAATATCGGGCAGATTATTGCCATGATCCATACCCTGATTGAAAAAGGCTATGCCTATCAAGGCAAAAGTGGCGATGTGTATTACGATGTATCCAAATTTGCGGACTATGGCAAACTTTCAGGGCGCAACCTGGATGATTTGCGCGCAGGTGAACGCATTGCAGTAAACGAAGACAAGGATGATCCGCTCGACTTTGTTTTATGGAAGATGGCAAAACCCGGAGAACCCTACTGGGAATCGCCCTGGGGCAATGGTCGTCCCGGCTGGCATATTGAGTGCTCTGCCATGTCAACCAGCATTCTCGGCAATAATTTTGATATTCACGGTGGTGGACATGATCTGCAATTCCCCCACCATGAAAATGAAATCGCACAATCTGAAGCCTGCACCGGCGAGCATTTTGCAAATTACTGGATGCACAACGGTTTTATTCGCATTGACGAAGAGAAAATGTCAAAGTCACTGAATAACTTTTTTACCATTCGTGATGTCCTCAAAGACTTTAAGGCAGAAGAAATCCGCTATTTTATGCTCACCAGCCAATACCGCAGCCCGCTAAATTACAGTACCGAGCAACTGCAGGCAGCAGGCGCAGCACTTGATCGCCTGTATACGGCAATGCGTGGTTTGTCGCTCAATGCCGAAGCACCTGCAAATACGGACTATGAAGCGCGTTTTGTTAATGCCATGGATGATGATTTTAATACGCCGGAAGCACTCGCCGTACTTTTTGATCTGGCACGCGATATTAACCGCGCAAGACAGGCTGACAATCAGGCTGAAGCAGAGTCTCTCGCAGCACTCCTGAAAAAGCTGGCGACGCAGTTGGGTCTGCTCGAAGGTGATATTGAAAGCTGGTTTCAGGGCAGCGCAGATGATGGTTTAAGTAACGAGCAAATTGAAGCGCTGATTCAACAACGAATTGCAGCAAAAGCCGCAAAAGACTGGGCAAGCGCCGATAAAATCCGCGATGAACTAAAACAGCAGGGTATCACGCTGGAAGACAAAGGTAGCGAAACAAGCTGGCGCAGGGATTAATTTGCGGAGGTGCGGATAGGTCAAGGCTGCAAACGATGTATAACCCATCCCCCCCCTTTTTTACTATTTTTACTATATTCAAAGCGGTCATGCAGGCGATTTGCGCCGCCTTGCCAGAACTCAACGGTTTCCGGAATAACACGATAGCCACCCCAAAAATCGGGTAGTGGTATTTCGCCATGAGTGAATTTGTTTTTCATTTTTTGCAGCTGCGATTCGAGTATTTGCCGTGAGCTAATCGGCGAGCTTTGTGCCGATGCCCATGCGCCCAGCTGACTGCCGCGTGGTCGTGAAAGAAAATATTTGAGCGATTCCGCCGTTGTTATTTTTTCTGCGATGCCATTTATCTC
>JALVDQ010000079.1 GCA_027008885.1 Thiotrichaceae bacterium
GGTTCGTAGTTGCTGATAATCTCCATGCTCATCATAAACAGGAATGCCAGGGCAACAATAAGCAGAAAGATTTTCTCCCCTTTGGTTGCTGGCTGTTTGTCATAGTGGCGCTGATCTATATTCATACTATTATTTGTTTACAAAACCCAGACGTAGCCCCAAACCAATCAATACCAGACCTGTTAGTTTTCCGATGGACTGACTGACACGCTGGTTTTTGCCAAGCAGATTGCCAAATCGTGCAGACAGTATTGCAACAGCAAGCAAAATTGGCAAGGAAAGCAGGGCAAACAGGATTCCCAGCATTAACATTTGCGAAAAAGCATCGCCATCGCCATTGCGGGAAACATCGGGGGAGACAAACTGGGGCAGAAAAGCCATAAAAAACAGTGCCAATTTGGGATTTAATGTGCTTGAAAGCATGCCTTCCCTGAGTATTTTTATAGCGGAAGCCTTGTCCTTTTTTTGCCTGATCTGTAATTTTCCCTTTTGTCTAAACGACTGTATACCAAGATAAATCAGATAAGCCGCACCCAGAAACTTAATTGCATTAAACGCATAGGAGGAGGTTAGCAAGATTGCAGCAACGCCGGTTGCTGCCGCCAGAGTATGCAGCATCACGCCGATCATCAAGCCGGCAACAGCAATAAAGCCGACACGCGCGCCCTGCGAGGCACTGCGGATCATCACATAAATAAAATCCTGTCCTGGCGTCATCGCAAGCAACAGGGTTGCACCGATAAACAGCGGCAGATTTTGCATTACTGCGTACTACCCCGATAAACCAGAAATAAACTTGCGCCAAACATAATACTGCCCGCAGTACGGTTCAATCTTTTGACTGCCTTCACAGATTTTAAATATTGACGCACCTGCGAGGCAGCGACTGCAACCAGCATCAGCCCTGCCATCAGTGAAAACAAGGTGATAAAACTGAGCAGAACGACATCCCGATGAGTTAGTCTGCCCAAATCAATAAACGTGGGTAAAAAAGCGATATAGAAAAGAATTACCTTGGGGTTTGAGGCAGAAATCAAAAAGCCCTGTATAAAACTGCTTAACCAGCCTTTCACTTTTTTGGAGCTTTTTTGCAGATGCGTTTCTACATCAGCCGTCCACATTTTCCAGGCAAGATAAAGCAAATAGGCAGCCCCTGTAAACCGTATCAGCGTAAACAGACCGCTATAGTTTTCGGCAATGGCTGACAGCCCCAGGGTTGCAAACACCAGATAAACAATATCACTGCTTGCCATGCCAAAGGTCATTGGCAGGCAGACTGCGGCTCCTGATGACAAGGCTCTTGCGAGTAGCGCAAAAGTGCCTGGTCCCGGTGTAATGGCAAAAATAAATATGGCAATGGCGAAAGTAATAGCTGCTTCAAATGACATAGGTTTTCCCTGGGGGTAATTAGGTGACTGTAAAAATATGGTAACTACATCAGCTTGCCCTCTATTTTGCCCAATAGCTGCGTTAAAAGTGCTCATTTATACTTATAAACTGCGCCTTTTGCCTTGCTCTTGAACAAAATAAAGGGCAATCCGAGCAGTTACGGATTGCGCTGAGTAGTTACAAAATATGTAAAAAAAGGGGGGGATGGGTAGTATTAAACATGCCTGCCCCCGGATCTTGCACAGGCTCCCGAAATATATCACATCATGCCATTAAATTGCTTTGCGTCGTCTACAAGCGCTTTCCGATTAATGGCGTAGACAATATCCAGCAGTTCCCTTTTTGCCTTGCGGTAGGCTTTTTCGCGGTTTTCCTGATAGCGGTAAAGACCACGAGCCAGTCGATAATCCCACTTAAACTGTTTCAACTTATCATATTTTTCAGGATTCCGCCGATACATGCGCTCAAAAGGTGTATTCGGTAGCGGTTTGAAAAGTGACAGTCGAACCCGATCCAGGGCATTAAAATGCTGCTTTAAAAAGCTTAGCGTGTGCGAAAGGTCGTCTGCTGTTTCACCCGGAAAGCCCAGCATCATGGAGGTTCGCACACTGATTCCTGCGGCATGGGCTGACTGGATAAAGTGCGCGCATTCTTCGATACAGGTGCCTTTTTTCATTTCATCCAGAAGTCTTTGACTGGCTGTTTCGAGACCAAATGAAACACGTCTCAAGCCGGACTTGTAAGCGGCAATCAGGCGTTCTTCTGAAAGACCATTTTCACCCTGATGGTTGACATGCACCGTACCTATCCAGCGCCCTCCCGGAACATAATCCTGAAAATGATCAATCAGGGCATTCCAGACTTGCAGATCCGAGTTGAGCTTGATGTCCAGAAAAATAAAATCCTTGCTGGCATAGGTTTTTGATTGTTGTTTTAACTCATCAAGTACCGCTTGAGCACCTCTGGAGCGAAAAGTGCGACCATTTACCGATATCACATCACCACAAAAAGTGCAGGCTCCCCAGCTACAGCCTCGCCCTGTCATTACAGGAATGATCGGGTGTGGATACTTGTCCCAGGGAAAATCTGTAAAGTCGGGGACTGGCAACTGCTCCAGTCGTTTGAGTGGGTAAGCCATCTGCGGTGCTTTGCTATCGGGGGTATACACGCCCTGATATTGACCTAGATCGCCCTTTTGTAACAGTGTTTGCACTATATCCGCTATTGTAAAATCAACTTCTGCGCCAACGATTGCAGTGATTCCCTCAATCTTAAGCCATTCCTTGGTGACATCTTCGAGGTTAAAAAATGGTCCGCCTAGCAATACCGGAATACCCGCCTGTTGTGCTGCTTTTGCGATCTCGACACACATTGCGTACTGGGTCAAATAGGCTGAGATCAGTATGGCTGGGGGCTTTTTTGCTATTGCACTGTGTATTTCCTGGAGCATTAGTGGATGAGGGCGGGATTGCCAGCGAGAATGAATATTACGCAGGTAGTCATGCAGGTGGCGAAGCACAGGACTGGAAGAGAAGTAAATTCGCCGGAAAAGCTGGTCTTTCCAGTTTTCCTGATGATCGCGTGTAAAGGCAGGAACGCCTAGTGAGAGGGGGCTAAGTAATTTGACCGGGATGTTATTTAAGCGCAAACTGCGAATCAAATAAGCCACCGCAAGCGTCGGGTAAGCTGCGAAGTTATTCAGGTCAATGAACAGTAATGGGGTTGACGGGGTTGATGAGGCTAATGGCACTTGTGAAGCACTCCGACTCATTTTCTGTATTATTTAAAAAAAGTATCAAAAAAAGGGGGGGATGGGTAGTAATATCAAATATCTGTCCAGAAACAGCCGGGAACAGACAAAGCCAAGTACCCGCTCAAAATTAATCTAACAATTTAGCCCCTGTTTTCTGATCTTCTTCGTTATTGCTTTGCTCACCTTAAGTAATTCTTTGCAAGGGTTCTTCTACCTGCTTGCGGGCATCAGCACCCAGCAGTTTTTCTATCAGGGTCAGGGCAAACTCCATAGCGGTTCCGGGTCCTTTAGAGGTAATCACATTACCGTCTATTTGTACCGGCTTGTCATTGAGTTTGATTCTGGAGGTATCCATCGCGCTCAGTGATCCTGGATAAGCAGTGACCTGCTTGCCGTCCAAAATACCGTTTTCAAGCAATACCTTGGGAGCGGCACAGATTGCAGCAATTTGCTTGTTTTCACTCGCAAGGCGATCAATCATCTGGTGGATACGGGGGTCTGCGTTAAGATGGTCGGCTCCCGGCAAACCACCTGGCAGAACCATCAGGTCAAAATCATCGTTAATGACTTTATCCAGAGTGGTATCGGCAATTATTTGTGTATTGCGTGAACACTTTACCGGCTCATCTGTGAGGCTGGCAGTAATTACTTCGATACCGGCACGCCGTAGCAAGTCGATTAGCGTTACCGCTTCCAGCTCTTCACAGCCCTGGGCAAGTGGTATGAGTACTTTGGGTTTCATTGCAGCAATCCTCCTTTTGTCTGCTTTTTGCTTTATTTGTCACTCAGCTTTATTTTTGCTTATGCTCTGAATCAAGCTCATGCTTTTTAGCACATTTAATGCTTCATACAAGGGGTAGTCTTCTTCTGCAAGTTTTTTGGTTTTAACTGACTGGCTGGTTTTATCAGCATCTGCCCCGTTTTTTTCTGGCTCGCTTTTGGTGTCTTTTTTCCCTTCTTGCTTTTTTTTGTCTTTATTGGCTCCACCTGGATTGGAAAGGTGACCACTTAAATCGGCTTCAGACAATGGAGCGACCATTTCAGCATCATCCTTTTCGTCGCTTTTTTTGATCTGAAGGTCTTCAATGACAATATCCGGTTCAATTCCTTTTGCCTGTATTGATCTCCCCGAGGGCGTAAAATATTGTGCGGTGGTCAGTTTTACGGCGGTTTTCTCATCCAGTGGCAAGACGGTCTGCACCGAACCTTTGCCAAAGGTTTTTTTGCCCACGATCAAGGCGCGTTTATGATCCTGTAACGCACCAGCTACAATTTCCGACGCAGATGCCGAGCCCTGGTTGACCAGTACAACCAAAGGTGCTCCTTCCAGCAGATCATCGTCAGTAGCGTCGTAACGCATAATCGCATCAGGAATCCTGCCTTCTGTATAAACAATTTTACCTTTACGCAGAAACGCATCAGAAACACCAACTGCACCACTTAGCACACCACCGGGATTATTTCTTAAATCAAGAATCAGACCGCGCAAATTTCCGTTACTTTTCTGTTTCAGGGATTCTATTGCGGTTTTCAGGGCGGCAGGTGTTTTTGACTGAAAACTGGATATACGCAAATAGCCAAAACCAGGCTCCAGCATATCAGACTTTACGCTTTTGACCTTGATTACCGCGCGTACAATGGTGACCTTGAAAGGTGCGTCTTTGCCATTCCTGACGACCAGTAAATCAATCGGCTCTCCCGGTTTGCCACGCATGATTTTGACGGCATCATTCAAGCTCATTCCCTTCACTGATTTATCGTTTAGACGAATAATCAGGTCACCTGCCTTGATTCCGGCTTTTTGGGCTGGGGTATCATCAATAGGCGAAATCACTTTAATAAAGCCGTTTTCCATGCCAACTTCAATACCCAATCCACCAAATTCACCTGAAGTACCCACGCGCAACTCGGTAAACGCTTCTTCATCAAGGTAGGCGGAATGCGGGTCAAGACCTGAAAGCATGCCGCTAATGGCATCGGTAATAAGTTTTTTATCGTCAACTTCTTCTACATAATCATGCTTGATGCGTGAATAAACTTCGGAAAACTGTTTTAGCTGTTCAAGTGGCAATACTGCTTTGCCGGATTTGGCTATCGCTTCATTGCTGTCACCGAGTACCAGCGTAATAATAGCCACAAGAATTATTTCAGATGTTAACGATTTTATTTTTCCCATATTTTCTCCAATATGTAGAGCTCTGTAACTCTACTTGTTTAACGACACCATCTTGCAGGATTCTGGTGCGTGGTACCTCTACGAATCTCAAAGTATAAACCGGTTTTGGAAAGTCCTCCTGAATTACCTACCGCTGCAATAACCTCACCTGCCCTGACTATTTGCCCTTCGCGTTTGTATACGCTTCGATTATAACCATAAATGCTCCGGTAATTTCGATCATGGCGAATAATTATCACATAACCGTAGCCTTTTAATCTTCCACTATATTCTACCTTGCCTCTGGCAACTGCCCTGACTCTTGTTCCTCCGGGGGCTGAAATCACCACTGCCTTCCAGCGTTGCTTGGAATTTCTGACGCTTCCATAACGATGCAGAAGTGAGCCCCTGACTGGCCATGAAAGCTTTCCTTTTAGCGATGAAAAGGGTTTGTTGGGGACATAATGAGTTTTGACTTGCTGCAATTTTTTGTTTGCGGTCTTTTTTCTGGATTTTGCGGTTTGCTGTGATGTCCTTTTACTTGAACTTATACTTTTTCCTTTCCTTGTTTTTTTCTCTTTTGCTGATTTTGTCGATTTTGCTGCTGCCAGTTTTAATTTTTTTCTGGCTGCTTTTCTTTCTCTTGCTTCTTTTTCCTGTTTGCGTGCAAGGCTTTCAATAACGCCTCTTAAACGGTTTTCCTCCTTTACAAGTTTTGCCAGTTGGCGCTCTTTGGAAAGAACCTTGCGACGTTGTTTTTTCAGGGCGCGTTCTTTTTCTGCAACGGCAGATTTAAGCAGTAGTTTCTTGGCTTTTTGCTTTTTCTGCAAATCCTTCAGGCGTCTGGTATCTGTGTTTATTTGAGCCTCAAGCTGTTTTACTGCTTTTAATTTTTTGTTGATCGCATTAATACGCTTCAGCCGATGCTTGTTCAAATATTCAAAATACTTGGTAGTACGGCTTATATCGGAAGGATCATCCTGCTTCAACAATAAACGCAGATGTGACTGTTTTCCAGAGGTGTAAAGCGCCTGTAGCTGTTGCGCAAGTGCCTTTTTCTGGGCTTCAGTGCTAGTTATTAACTGTGCTTTTTTTTTAGTTAATTTTTTAAGTTTTTTTGTTAGGCGTTTAACTTCTTCTTCGGTTTTAAACAGCTCACGAGAGGCTACATTGAGTTTCTCTTCTGCCATTCGCACATGCTTTTTTAACTGGCTGGATACGGCACGGGAATTTTTTAGACTGGCACTGGCTGAACTTATCTTCTTTTGTAGCTGGTTCTGTTTTTTTTGATTGCTTTCAGCAAAACTTGAGGTTGTGGCAAAGAAAAAAACTGGCAACACGATCAGACAAATTGCTAAAGACAGCTTGTGAGTAAAAACAGTTGTAAATTTCAGGTTCATTTAGAGAAACTCGATATCTTTTGTGCAATCAAACGCTAAGTTTAACAAATAATATCCGCTAATATCATACTGTAAGCATAATTTTTATCTTCTTGCCAAGTTTTTCATTCCAGTATATTATTGTATGCTTGTTTTATAATATATTGATTAACCAATATTATTTCCTGGATTTTTTTGCTTATGAGTAGTTTGAATATTAAACAGGGTGCAGATACAAGTTGTTCGCTGGTGAGCGACCTCCTGGTTAGAGAAGAAGATGTCGAGACCGCTTCAAGGTCACTTAAAGCCATTTCACATCCACTCAGATTAAAAATCCTGTGTGTATTGGGGGAAAATGAGGTTAGTGTTCAGGATATTGTCGAATGCGTTGGTACCTCACAAAGCAATATATCGCAACACCTGGCGATTCTGCGTGACAAAGGCATTCTAGCATCACGCAAGGAAGCCAACCGCGTTTTTTATCGTGTGGGAGATGCGCGAACGCTTAAATTGATCAGTATGATGCAGGAAGTTTTTTGCTCTACTCATTAGGCATTCGCTGGTTTACAGCAAAATGAAAGAAATTAGAGAATAAAATTCAAATAAATTCAAGACAGCACTTTACGCCAGCCTCTACTGCGGTTATCTTACCCGCTTTATTCAATTTTAAATCTTTCCCTTATGCAAGAATATATCGATTTTGCGCGTAATAATTTTTTAATTGTTGCTGCTTTTATTGCAGTCCTTGGTTTTATTATCAAATCTGAAATTTCTCGCCTGACCCAGAAATACAAACAGGTCGGCGTTAATGAGGCGGTACTAATCTTGAACAAGGATAATTCAGTCGTCCTTGATGTGCGCGAAGACAAAGAAATTCAGGGCGGAAAAATACAGGGTGCAAAACATATAACACTGGCTCAGCTTCCCTCACGCATAGCGGAACTTGGTAGTGACAAAGAGGCTCCCATTTTGGTGTATTGCCGCAGTGGAAGTCGTTCAGCACATGCCTGCCAGTTATTAACCAAAGCTGGCTATGAAAATGTAGCCAACCTGACAGGTGGTATTCTGGCATGGGAATCTGCCAATTTGCCAGTGGTCAGAGTGTAAAGATGTCAGCAGAAGTTATTATGTATTCTACGCGCTTTTGTCCTTATTGCATGAGAGCGCGACGCTTGTTGAAAGCAAAGGGGGTTGAATACAGGGAAATATCTGTCGGTAGTGATCGTGACTTATGGGCAGAAATGGAACAACGCAGTGGGCGCAATACGGTTCCACAAATTTTTATTAACAATAATCCAGTCGGAGGCTATGATGACATAGCCAGACTAGATCAGCTAGGCGAACTGGATAAGCTTTTAGGGGTATAAAAAATGGCCGATGATCAGGCAAAACAAGCTAACAATCAGCAACAACAAGCAGAACAACAATTTATCATTGAACGCATTTACATCAAGGATGTTTCTTTTGAGTCTCCCAATAGCCCTGATGTTTTTACGCAGGAATGGGAGCCTGACACAACTCTCAACCTGAATACTCAAGTCAACCCTCTGGGTGATGACCATTATGAAGTGGAACTGCATGTGAGTGTTTCTGTGAAAAACAAAGAAGGAAAAACCTCATTTCTTGTTGAAGTGGTGCAGGCGGGTGCTTTTCTAATCAAGGGCTATCCCCAGGAGCAATTAGGTCATTTGCTTGCAAGCTATTGTCCCAGCAATTTATTTCCTTATGTGCGTGAAGTAATTTCCAGTCTGGTATCAAAAGGCAGCTTCCCGGAAATGCACTTGTCGCCGATAAACTTTGATGCTCTTTATGCACAGCGTTTGCAGGAAGAGCAGGCTCAAGCCCAGGCTCAGAATCCACAGGGTGACGCTAACGGGCAAAAACTAGACGCTTGATTATGAAGCAACATCACCAGCACCCAAACAAAATATCAGTTTACGGTGCTGGTTCCTGGGGGACTGCATTAGCATTGCAACTCGCCAGAAATAATCTGGATGTTTTACTCTGGGACTATAATCCTGAACACATCGCGCTTTACGACAAGCAACGCGAAAATACGCACTATCTCCCCGGAATCCCCTTTCCTCAAAATCTGAAATGCACTGATTCCATCAAGCAAATGACTGAACATGCTGAAGATCAGCTCATCGTTATTCCCAGTCATGGTTTTCGCACCTTATTGCAACAAATCAAGCCCTTTCTTGCAGCAAGACATAATATTTTCTGGGCGACCAAAGGTCTTGAAGTTGGCACAGGCAAATTGCTTCACGAAGTATTAATCGAGGAACTGGGTGATAAAATACCTTACGGGCTGGTATCAGGACCCACATTCGCCCTCGAAGTAGCCAAAGGTTTGCCATCAGCAATGACTGCGGCGGCATCTACCCCCGAACTTGCACAAAGAATAGCTTCAGCCTTTCAGGGTGGCAATTACCGCGTTTATACCAGCAATGACGTGCTTGGTGTAGAACTCGGCGGTGCAGTCAAAAATGTACTGGCGATTGCCGCTGGAATTTCAGATGGTCTTGGTTTTGGTGCTAATGCCAGAGCAGCAATTATTACGCGTGGACTGGCAGAAATAATCCGCCTTGCTGAAAGTATGGGAGCAAAAAATGAAACCATTATGGGTTTGTCTGGAGTAGGCGATCTTGTGCTTACCTGCACAGACAACCAGTCTCGCAACCGGCGTCTTGGGCTGGCTTTGGGCGAAGGAAAAACACCAGAGGCTGCCATACAGGAAATCGGTCAGGCGGTTGAAGGCGCAAAATCATCCAGTTGTATTGATATGCTGGCGAGCAGGGCAAATGTTGAAATGCCCATCTGTCATGCCGTATATCAAGTCATTTATGAAAAGTTGCCACCCAAACAGGCGGTAAAAGATTTATTGTCGCGTCAATTAAAAGCAGAATTTTAGAGATGCCACATAATAAAGCTCGGCAAATGAATATTACTTTATGTATATCCCCTTAAAAGTGTTCTTGCCGCCTGTCATTTCTGCTAGAATGGATCTGATCGTAGTTTAAATACATATAGGAGACATATTATGTGGGACTGGACACTACCTGCAACCATCGTTTTTTCATTAATTGTTTTTGGCTGGTTAATGTTTTTTTCTAATTTTATTTAAGTACCATAGAAAACAGAATAACGCCCAATAAAAAAGCACCTGAAACGGTGCTTTTTTATTGGGCGTTTGTTTTTTTACGATATTTGCTGGTAATACATATTCTGCGGATGATTCGCATCAGCAAAGAAATACCAGCGTTCTGCCAGCAAACCAAGATATTGAATTAGAATGGCTAATGCCGGGACAACATAGGCAGAGGGTGAGCCTAAACTGATACCAAGTAACACCAGCGGTACAATGAAGGCAAGTATTAAAAAGATGACTTTAATGCTTTTGACAAAGCCTGCTTTTTTGCCATGAAAGTATTCTCTGGTGTTAAATGAGCCGCCCATCGAGCCTTGTGACATTTGTCGAATCTTGTTGTGATTAACGCCGATTGCTGTTTTCAGGTCTGATCTTGGCTTGATGCGTTTATTACGCTGTATGGATGCCAGGCGAAAAATCAGCGCCAGCAAGGTAAAAAAGATTGCCCAGCTTGCGTAAAAACTGGTGAGGTCTGTTCCCATATAGGCAGATAATGCCGTTGCCAGTGTAAAGCCAGAGGCTGTTCCCATCAGGATAAAATTAATCACCGTTAGGGGCGTGTGCCATTCTTGCAGAAACTTGATGCAGCCGTAAATCATCCCTGTGCAAACAAACAGGGTATAGGTGAGTACAGTAGCAACCAGACCGGCAAGCAGTGTTGCATCAACCGCAGTGCCGCCCGGCATGGTAAAGATTGGATCTTTCCAGCCCATATAATGTGCCAGCCCATAAACAAAAATCGCAATCATGGTTGCAGGCAGTGCAATGACTTCGCGTGATAGCCAGGATGTACGCCATTTTGCCGCAGAACGCCAGGCACGTTCGGGATGCCCCAGGTGAAAAAAGGATGAAAACAGACCCAGAGCCATTAAAACCAGAGCAATCAGGCTACCGATGACATAAAAATTATAATCATTTTGTGCCGGCATTAATTTAAACTGCGAAAAGATTTGTCCTGTAAATAATGCAAGAAACAAACCCTGACCCGCGCCAATTAATGTGGTTAAAAATATCACTGAAAATGCAGGATGCATAATAACTCCTTTGTATTCGTTAACAATTTAACGAATCTTGCAACTCTTTTTGTTTACTCAAAAAATATATAAAAAAAGGGGGGGATGGGTATTTCCGGATTGCTTAAATGCGTTTTAACCCCCATCACCTGTTTGAGCACTTACCAGCTCGTCATATCATCCAGAGACGGTCCTGTACCGGGTGCATTGTGGCGTTTACGCTCTTCTTTGCTCAATGGATTATCAACACGCTCAAGCTCATCTTTATAGATTTTGACCCTGGTTTTGCGGCGTGGCAAATAATGGTTGGAAGGTTTTGTACCCCACTCTGGCATTAGCTGATAACCGGCATCTTCACGAATCGCCCTGGATACCTCCGAGTTTTCATCATGGATATCACCAAACAGGCGCGCGCTGGTTGGACAGGACAAAACACAGGCTGGCTTGCGCTCGTCTTCTGGCAAACTCTCATCATAAATGCGGTCAACACACAGCGTGCATTTCTTCATAACGCGCTGTTGTTCATCAAGTTCGCGGGCGCCATACGGACATGCCCAGGAGCAATATTTGCAGCCGATACACTTGTCATAATCGACCAGCACAATGCCGTCTTCCTCACGCTTAAAGCTTGCACCAGTAGGGCAAACAGGTACGCAGGGCGGCTCTTCGCAATGCAAACAGCTCTTGGGGAAATGTACCGTTTCGGTTTGCGGGTAAGTGCCAATCTCAAACGATTGTACGCGGTTAAAAAAAGTGCCCGTGGGGTCTTCGCCATAGGCATTTTTATCAACCAGGGGTCCTGCCTGCCCTGATGTATTCCACTCTTTACAACTGGTTACACAGGCATGACAGCCAACACACACATTCAAATCAATTACCAGAGCTAACTGGGTCATTATTTTAACCCTCCAATGGTTTTTCTGAATTTACCAGCAACATAGGCTTGCCATTTTTTCTTGCGCTTTTTTTCCATGCCGGGCAATGGTTTTAGCGGAGTAAACTGGGGAGAGGTAACTTCTGGCTCATCCTCTGCGGCTTTATAAACCCGTACTCGCACATCATACCAGCCAGCCTGCCCCGTTATTGGATCAGAGTTTGAAAGGTATTCACCTGCCTCATGTGCGGGCAACTCTTCCGAGATAACATGATTCAGCAAGAAGCCTTTTCTGGATTCATTCGCCTTGGGCAACAAGCCCCAGGCACCTGATGCCTTGCCAATGGCATTCCATGTCCAGACTGTGCCAGGCTCTAGAGATTCCGAGAAGCGGCACATACAGCGAACCTTACCCCACATCGATTCAACCCACACCCAGTCACCGTCATCAAAACCATTTTGACGACCTAAAATCGGGCTGACATAAAGGTAGTTATGGGTGTGAATCTGACGTAGCCAGGCATTTTGTGAATCCCATGAGTGATACATTGCCATAGGGCGCTGAGTGAGTGCATTTAATGGATACTTTTGTGTATCCGTTAACTGCGACTCAAGTGGCTCATGGTGGAAAGGTAGCGGATCAAAATAGGTTTCAACACGTTTGCGCAAGCGCTCGGGTGGCTGTCTGCCATCGGTTTTACCGCGTGCTGCCAAACGGAATTTCTGCAAAATTTCAGAATAAATATGCACATTGATCGGCTCATCATAGCGCGTCATATTGTGGTCTTGCGCCCAATGCAAATAGCCTTTGTTCCAGTTACGCATATACTGGAAAGACTTCGGTAATTCATAATGGAAGACACAATCATTCTTCTCGTACATTTCCCACTGGCTGGGGTTTGGCTCGCCTTTTAGTGATTTTTCGCCACTTTTGCCACGCCAACCGGCAAGGAAACCAATACCCGAACCCGGCGCGGTTTCAAAGTTAATCACAAAATCACGATAATCCCGATACTTACGCTTACCATCTTTATTAATGAAAGAAGGCAGTTTCAGGCGTGTTGCCATTTCGATAATGACATCCTGAAAAGGCTTGCAATCCCCTTTGGGTGGCACGACAGGAATACGCACAGAATCAACCGGACCATCGTATTCTGAAATCGGGCGATCCAGCATTGACATCGCATCATGGCGTTCAAGATAGGATGTATCCGGCAGAATCAAATCACCAAAATTAACCGTTTCTGAGTGATAAGCATCTGCCACAATAATAAACGGAATTTTGTATTCGCCATCATCGCCCTTGTCCACCAGCATTTTACGCACTCCGGTAGTGTTCATGGATGAGTTCCATGCCATATTTGCCATAAACAGCATCAGCGTATCGATTGGGTAAGGGTCGCCACGCCAGGCATTGGTGATGGCATTGTGCATCAGTCCATGTACGGAAAGCGGGTATTCCCAGGAAAAGCCCTTATCCAGACGAATCGCCTCACCTTCATCATCCACAAACAAATCGTCAGGATCAGCAGGCCAACCCAGCGGCATCCCGTTTAGTGGTGTGTTGGGTTGTACGTCATCCCAGCCTGTGGGTGGTTTGGGGCAGGGTGGAATCGGTCTTGGAAACGGTGCTTTATGGCGGAAACCACCGGGGCGGTCAATGGTGCCAAGCAGGGTCATTAAAATACTCAGAGCGCGAATTGTCTGAAAGCCATTTGAATGAGCTGCCAGACCACGCATTGAATGGAAAGATACCGGATTGCCAACGATGCTGTCGTGATCTTTACCCCAGGCATCAGTCCACTGAATGGGTAATTCGATTTTTTGATCGCGTGCCACAATTCCCATTTCATGTGCCAGACGACGAATCGTATCTGCTGGAATGCCGGTAACGCCCTCAGCCCATTCAGGGGTGTAATCTTCAACGCGCTCTTTTAAGAGCTGGAAGGCAGGTTTGCACGGGGTACCGTCTTCGAGTTTAAATTCGCCGGTTAAATAGGGGTCAACCCCTTCGGTGTGCATCGAGATTGGAATATCCAGCTCTCTATCCCACCAGAGTTTATTTTGCGGGTCAAAGCAGCCTTCTTCTTCTGGCACTTCAAAGCGCAAAAACATGCCTTCTTCCATACTGCCGGGGGTCATATCCACGAGTTCAGCCGCATTCGTATAGTTGACCAAAAAGTCACGGTCATACAGCCCTTTTTTGATTAGCTCGTGAATCACTGCCAGTAAAAACGCACCATCAGTACCGGGCTTGATAGGAACCCATTCATCAGCAATCGCGGCATAGCCAGTACGCACCGGATTAATTGCCACAAAGCGTCCACCATTGCGTTTGAACTGTGAAAGCTCAATTTTCATGGGGTTGGAGTGATGATCTTCTGCCGTGCCGATCATAAAAAACAGCTTGGAACGCTCAAGATCAGGGCCGCCAAACTCCCAGAATGAGCCACCAATGGTATAAATCATGCCAGCCGCCATATTCACCGAACAAAAACCACCGTGAGCGGCATAGTTGGGCGTGCCAAATTGCTTTGCAAACATGCCAGTAAGCGCCTGCATTTGGTCGCGTCCGGTAAACAGGGCAAATTTCTTGGGGTCTTCTGCGCGAATTTTACCCAAGCGATCCTGCATAATCTGGAATGCCCTGTCCCATGAAATTTCTTCAAATTTACCCGCGCCACGCTCAGTGCCTTTTTTGCGTAGCAATGGTTTGCTTAAGCGCCCAGGTGAATATTGCTTCATAATGCCAGAAGCACCCTTGGCACAAAGCACCCCTTTATTTAGCGGGTGATTGGGGTTGCCCTGAATATAACGAATTTCGCCATCTTTAAGCGTGACTTTAATGCCACAGCGACACGCACACATATAGCAAGTCGTTGTTTTAACTTCAACGCCTTCGGTTTTATTAACAATCGGGATATTTTTCATAATCGACCTTAATGCACAATTAGTACATAATCAGATTCTAATTTGCTAATACCAGATAATGCCTAATATTAATTTATAGCGCAAATAATATCTTTTGATTGAATGATAGAGTTAAAAACAAAATAACAAAAAATATATAAAAAACAGGGGGGATGGGCAGACAGAGGACAGAGGACAGAAGACAGAGGACAGAAGACTGACCTGTGAGTGAATCTTGCGACAAGCCCTTTTAACAAGCCGAGCAACGCAGATATCAGCGGATCAGGGCTTTCGCCTGTTTGAGCGACGCTAGG